>JAHLWJ010000104.1 GCA_019057975.1 Promethearchaeota archaeon
TATGACATTTGCGGGAATGTTTGAAAGATTAGAAAAATTAATACGGGCAGATATGTTTGGGTTGGAATTAATAGGCACATTACTTTTTCGAGCAGCTTTCATGTTAAATCACAAAAAAAATTGCGAAGGAAATTGGAGGTATTTTCCTCCAGAAAATGTTATGAAAATTATAGAAAGAAAAATACAATTTGTATCAGAATTTCCTGTTCGAGTTTTCCTACATTTTCTAGAAGTTCTTTCGTTAAATGAGGACGTTAAGATACACACTTTGGGCTATAATGATCTTCCACATGATTATGGTCGGATTAATACAATGCTTACATTTGCCCATTTAATAGCTGTATTTCTTAATAGAAGATCTCTTGCAAAATTTGCTGGTGGTTTTGCCAGGCCCCCGGTTGGCATGGCGCCTTTACCAAAAACTAAAATTGCCTTGGAATGTTTCCCTCTTTTATCTGTAGATTTAATAACAGAAAATATTTCTAGTTAGGAAAAAATTTAATTATAAGTTGAAAAGCGTTGCCGAAGAATTTTTTCCATTCTTTTTATTTTTTCCTAATTGTAATTTATATTTCTCCTCAATAAAACCGTTTTTTAAACGTGATGTAATCATATTAAAATATTGTGTACTTAGCTCCGCAGATATATACCTTCTTTTGAGAAGTTTACAAATTTCTAATTCTGAGCCACTTCCTCCAAAAAGAATTAAAACAATATCGTTTTGTTGGGTACAGGATTTTATTAACATTTCCGTTAATCGCTGTGGTATTTGGCAAGCATGATATGTTTTTTCTTTGCTTACATTTTTTACAAGATTATAATAGAACCAAGAATAGGGCATTCTTCCTTTTGAACCATTTTTTATATTATTCAATATCCTTTTATCAGTTGGATTTTTATATGGAAGCGCTACATTATTTTTATAGAATTTGCTATTATTAGTTTTTCTTACATGTAAGATTGTTCGATGCGCAGTAGTAAAACGTTTTGACGAGTGACCAACATTTGTATTATAAATCCAAACATATTCGGATATCAGCGGATAAACATTATCCAGATACTTTACCCGTAGATGTGCATTTTGTTTTGGGTAATTCATCATAAAAAGATTTCCATCATCTTTTAATACTCTCATCGATTCTTTTGATAATTTAATATACCATTTGATGTATTCATTAAAATTTTTTGTGTAAGATTTATTACCGTATTTTATGCCAACATTATAATCAGGATCACCAAATATCATATCCACGCTTTTATCTGGTAATTTTTTTAATAAATTTATAACATCGTCATTAAAAACTTTATTTATATATTGTTTTTCATTACTAAATCTTTTCAATTTTTTATCATTTAACTTAGGATTATTCATTTATTCCTCCATCAATAGTTTCTAATTAATTGAACTACCTTCCCTTGAATATTTAATTCATTCGTATATACAGAGTTAGTATTTATATTATCTTCGGTTTTTGATCTAGATCCATTTTTTTTCTCAAATATTTTTTCTAAAATTATTTTATTGTTTCTTATTAAAGTTATAATTGTTTCTCCATTCTTTGCTCTATTTTGTTTCCTTACTATAATAAAATCACCATCATAGATTCCCTCATTAGTCATGCTATTTCCCATGACACGCAAAGCATAATATGTGCCAGTTTTCGGTAATTGTGATTTGGGTATTTCAAGTGTTTCTCCATCTTTTATTTCCTTTATCGGTTCTTTAGCAGCGATTGCTCCCAAAACAGGGATTATTAATATTTTTTCTATTTGTTTTTCTTTTAAGAAAATACCCCTAGGTTCATTTTTTATTTTTTTTATAAGTCCTTCTTTTTGTAATTTTGAAATATGATGATGGACAGTTGAAACTGAGGACAACTTAAAATAGAGTTTTATTTCGTCTAAAGAGGGAGCATAATCATTTTTAATAATATATTTTTTTATATATTTATAAATTTGGTTTTGTCTTTTTGAAATCATTTTAAATACTCTTTGTTTATGATAATAATATTATGACTTTAATTATAGTATAATAGAAAATAGATCGAAAGTCAATACCAAAAAAGGATAATAGAATAATAATTTTATTTAGAACAGTTCTTTATCGTATATTATTTATATAATCTTTTATTTAAACGGCTTTGATCACTTTTAGTTATTAGGGAATTAACCTCTTAGAAATGTTCTAAATATGTACAAAAAGCGCCTTTCTACGCACTTATTTTTTTTCAATAATTAGAAAAGAGAAGGAGAGGTCTTCACATTTGACATAACTTCTTTCTGGGATTGGAATTAATGTAATAGTGGACCTTCTTTTTTGAAAAAAAAGGATTTTTAAAACTTATGTAGTATATAAAATATATAGTACGTGAAGCATTTCATTAACCAAATATTAAATAAATAAGGACACATCCCATTTTCTTAGACAATTAATATTTTACTTTTAAATTAGATAAATAGGAAAGGTGTGCCAGGTCAATAATTCGGACACTTTTAGCGGAAAACCAAAGATCTGAGGAGTTTCTTATCCAGATGGTTGAAACTTTAGGTATTACTATAGATAGACGTCCTAAAGGAAGACCTCGTAAAATAGAAAGCTAAACCATAGAAAAAATAGGATGTGTCCCTATTTTAATTTTTCATTACACTTTTATCATATTTTTAAAAATTACGGCATGCCAAATGCGAAGGCCTGACCCCGTTTATTTTTCTATTGATTGATCACATATGATTCGAAACTTGAAATCGAAAAAATAAAACTGTAAACTAATAAAAACGAGAGATTTAATTTATGTCTGCACTATCTGTATCTAATGTAAAATTATTGAATAAAATTCAAAGAGAATTTAATTATTTGGTTGGCGCGAAAAACGATAATATAAAAAATATTTTTATCGATTTTTTTAAAAATGCTAGCTCAACTGAAATTATTGGAAAACATTTTGAGCATTCTCTTGAAAAAATTGATAGGAAAAACAGAGGTCAGTATTATACGCCTAGTGTAATTGCTGAATATATAATTTCGCAGCTTAATATTAAGGATGATTCTAAAATACTAGATCCTGCATGTGGTTGTGGATCTTTTCTTTTAACGATTTTTGATTTATTTAAAGATAAATACGGAATTGAATTTCTGAACAATATCCACGGTGTTGATATTAATGAAGATGCTGTAAAAATGACTCAAATTTGTCTTTATTTGAAATCAACTTTTAATGATAATTATATTGATATCATTAAAAGAAATATTAAAGTGGGTAATAGCATTGTTATAAATAAAAAAATTTGCAAGAATGGTTTTGATTGGTATTTAGAATTCAATAATGTAATGTGTGAAGGCGGATTTGATTTTATTATAGGGAATCCCCCTTATGTAACTATAAGCAAATGCCGTGATTTTGACCTTTCAGAATCTATCTATAAGAAAATTGTTAATGGGTCCGTGAATGCAGCGTCATTGATGATAGGAAGATCATTGGAATTGCTCAAAAAAAATGGCATATTAGCGTTTTTGCTTCCAAAATCAATTTTACATGTAAATTCATATAGTAAACTGAGAAAATATATTGTGGAAAACACAGAGATATTAAAGATTTTTGACTTAGGATCTAAATTTAAAGATGTAAGAGGTGAACAGGTTATACTAATTATAAAAAAGAAAATGCCATTATTAAAAAATGAAATAAGGATAAATACAACTATCTGTAAGGATGAAGAATTATCTAATCAGCCATTTATAACAATACAACAAAATAAATTTGTAGAGTCGGGCAGATTTTTAACGTTTAGCGATATAAAACATTATAAAATAATTGAAAGGATTTCCCGTCTTGGAGTAAGCCTAGAAAAATTCGTAAATGGTAAAATCTTTAGGGGAGTATCCGTAGGTGGAAATTATACTCAACCAAAAACTGAAAATGGTAGAGGTGTCGAAGTGGTTAGAGGGAAAGATATTAAAAAGTACATTATAAGATCATTAAATATTTTAAATAATAAATTTCTTGAAGGACAAAGTAAAGAAAAAATTAAAAATATAATGAATAGAAAAGTTGTTTTACAGAATATTTTTTCATCCGAGTCAGGAGTTATAGCAGCATATGATGATAAAAAATTATTAACTCTTGATACCGTGACCAATATTTTAGTTTCAAATGATAAAAAAGGAAAATATATTCTTGCTCTTTTAAATTCAAAACTAATAAATTTTTATTTAATGTATGGAATTTTTAACAGATCGAGGCTTACAATGCATATGGATAAATCGTATATAGGGCTTATTCCAATAAAAGAAAATCCTAATAAAATACAACTAGATAAACTTATAGAAATTATTGATTTATTAAGAGAAGGAAAAGACCTTAAATTACAAAAAGAAAAAAATAGACAAATAGATGAGTTGGTATATGATATATATTCATTAAAGAAAGAAGAAATAGAAATAGTTGAGGAAGGAGTTTTAAATTTACTTTCGGAGAAAAGCTTATGGTAGATAAAAAAACAAATAGATATAATGAACTTACCGGAAAAGAATGGTTAAAGTATTCGTTTAGTATATGGCGTGATATAAGAAAAAATAGTGATGAAACTAAAACAAAACATCCTGCAATGTTTCCAATACAATTAGCGTCAAGAATAATAGAGATATTTACAATAAAGAAAGATGTAGTCCTTGATCCATTTATGGGAATAGGTAGCACAATAATTGCAGCTTATGAAAATGATAGGAAAGGGATAGGGTTCGAACTATCAAAAAGATATATAGAAGATACATATAAAAGACTTGAAAAGATTAGAGAAAAATTGTACAAAGAAAAAGAATTGCCTGAGCCAGAAATATATAATAAAGATTCTAGATTATTACTGGAGCATATCAAAGATAAAAGTGTAGATTTATGTGTAACTTCGCCGCCTTATTGGGATATATTAAACATGAGACGAACTGCAGATAAAAGAAAAATATCAAATTATAGTGTTTCGAAAACTGATCTAGGAAATATAAAAAATTATAATGAATTCCTAAGTGAGTTAAATGTAATTTTTACAAAAGTATATAATGTTTTAAAAGTAAAGGGCCATTGTGTAGTAATCCTCATGGATATAAGAAAAAAAGACAGATTTTATCCCCTTCATTATGATGTTGCTAAAAATATGGAAAATATCGGCTTTACATTTGAAGATATTATAATATGGGACAGGCAACATGAATATAATAATATGAGACCTTTAGGTTATCCCTATGTTTTCAGAGTAAATAAAGTCCATGAATATATTTTAATTTTTAGGAAGAGGGGTTAAAGAAATGATGAACATTTATGATTTTTATGAATCGTTGGGCTATCTTTCCAATCCTATTAGACAAACAAAATTGGATGCAGAACTACCAATTAAAGAACAAACAAAATTTGAATCGAAATATCATAAGTTAACTGGCATAATACCCAAACCTGATAAGAAAAATTACTATATTTTGCATAACGGAGTGGATAAATGGGGGATTGAATTAAGAATTAATTTTATTTCTCCTGGCATTATTCCACAATCCCTAAAAAAAATGGCGGTACAACCAAGGCCAAGTACTAAGCACACTCATCGTATTAATAATAATGAATTTATTTGGAAATTAATCCAAACGGGTTTTTTATTGGGGGACACACAAGATGACAACAGAATTAGAAATCTTGTTCCAAATAAATATTTAAGTTCTTATAATAAAGGACTTAAGATATGTTAAATACAAGTAAAATGCATAACGCAGAATTAGCATATTTACTTGGAATGATTGCAGGGAAGGGAACTATGATTCGTGATAACCAAAAGACAGAAATTACTATTGAGATATCACATAAAAATATAACTTGCGAAGGAATGGATACGGAACTTTCTATAAAAGCTAGTCTTGATAATATAAGGAATAATTTAGAACCACTCATTGGAGCAAGGATTTCTTCAGCACTCACAAAAAGCAAAACATTTATTAAATTTTTTAAAGATAACGAGGATTTTTTAATTAGAGAAATTAATAGATATTTTTGTAAATTTAATTCACATAAGGATTTTAGGATACCAAGAGATATATATGACGCTCCTTCAGATATCAAAAAAGAATTTATGATTGGTCTCGCAGATGTTACAGGATATATCAGAAGCAGTAATAAAGCATACGGTATATCTTATAATCATAGAGTATATATCGAAATTCCCGTTAATTGGTTTTTGGTTGCAGATATAGGGAATTTACTTTTTGATATCGATGTACCCATACAAACAATTGATTGGGGGCATCCAAATATGAGAGATCCAAATCTTAAAGATTATAATAGCGGTAGGGAAAATACTTGGTTTAGAGAACATCAGATAAAGATATTTGCAGATGAATTTGAAAAGATTGGTTTTAGAATTATTCATAAGGCGAAAGCCTTAAGAAAGTTGGCTAAAATAAATAGACTTGAATGGGATAAAAATCATTATGCTAAAATTAATAACACTTTTTCAGAGAATAAAAAAGAAAAATATAGAAAGATGATAGGACATATTGAGATACCTCATCATAAATTTTACTGGGAAGTTAAAGAGATGAATAGACCTAAGCCTCTGCACCCAATGGAAAATAGCAATAAAATTCCTTCAGAGATAAGGGGGATTCATTTCGATTCTTGGAAAGAAATTAGTAAAAGGTTGGGGTATAAAAAGAGATAGAATGAATAAAAGGGAAAAATATCTATATCCCGAAATTGAAAAGTGGTTCAAAAAATATCTTGAAGAAAAATATAAAGGCTACACTATTTATACAACCCACAAAACATCAAGACAAACGTTAGAATCTTATTTTAAGAGTATTGGCATAGAGATAAAAGAAGCAATTGGGTTGTCAATAAAGGTAGATATAGTTGCGGTTTTAGAAAGATCTAAAAATTTTAAGCTAGTTTTTATTGAAGTAAAGGATAAACCTCTGACTCTTGCAGACTTAGGGCAATTATGGAGTTATACTAAATTACTTAATCCCATTGAATCCTTTTTAATTTCATCAAAGGGTTTAGGAGTTCTTGAATATTTATTTAAGATTTTAAAAAGAGAAGATCTTCTTGTATATGGATTAAAACAAGAAAAAATGATTCGGATTTGTAACTGGGATAGTATTAGAAAATCTATAGATTATTCCACTCTTATTCCAAAATTATAATATCATAATGAATTATTTTTAATAGATTTATTTTGGTAAATATACATACCCATTTTCTTAGACAATTAATATTTTACTTTTAAATTAGATAAATAGGGAAGGTGTACCAAGTCAATAATTCGGTAACTTTTGGTGGAAAACCTATAAGACCTGAGGAGTTTCTTAACTAGATGATTGAAACTGTAAATATGATTATAGGTAGACGTCCAAAGGAAGACCTCGTAAAATGGAAAATTAAACCATAGAAAAAATAGGATGTGTTGTCCTTATTTTCTAAAGACAAAGAAAAAATATTTTGAACATGTTCAGATACAAACAAGTTACCTTTAATGACGCATATACAACTAAGGAGGTTTAAATATGGCATTTCAAACACCTATAACTATAAGAAAAGCAATTAACGAAATACATAATAGAGAATATTTATTGCCGGCCATTCAAAGAGAGTTAGTATGGGAAGCAAAGCAAATTGAAAAAATTTTTGATTCTTTGATGCGGGATTACCCAATAGGTGCATTTTTGTTTTGGAAGGTATCAAAAGAAAAAATAAAAGAATATCAATTTTATGAATTTTTGAGAGAATACCACGAAAGGGATAAAAGACATAATCCGAAAGCCAACATTACCGGTGAGGAAGATATAATTTCTATTTTAGATGGGCAACAACGTCTCACAGCGCTTTATATAGGGCTAAAAGGAACATATGCTTATAAGTTACCTTACAAACGTTGGGACCATAATGATGCTTTTCCAAAAAGAAAACTATACTTGAATCTATTGTCGGAATCAAATGATTCCGATTTTAAATATGGTTTTAGATTCTTAACAAATAAAGAAGCTGACAAAAGAGACGAGAATACATTTTGGTTTGAAGTAGGAAAAATACTGGATTTTGACCCCAATAATCCTGCGAAACTATTTGATTTTCTTGTAGACCATGGTTTATCTGGTAACAAGTTCGCTGGTGAATGCCTTTTTAGACTAGCCGATGTGGTGAATAAAAAAGGGAGTATTATCTATTATTTAGAAGAAGATCAGAAATTAGATAGAGTTTTAAACATTTTTATTCGTGTAAATAGTGGCGGTACACAATTGAGCTATTCTGACTTACTTTTATCCATTGCTACCGCGCAGTGGAAGGAGAAAGATGCTAGAGAGGAGATATATAACTTTGTAGATGAAATAAACAAAATCGGAGATGGTTTTCTTTTTAATAAGGATTTTGTATTAAAAACTTGCTTGGTTCTTTCAGATATCAAAGATATTGCCTTTAAAGTTGATAATTTTAATGCTAAAAATATGAAAAAGATTGAAGAATATTGGAGCAGTATTAAAAAAGCTATAAAAATAGCTGTGAATTTGGCTTATAGTTTCGGTTATAATTATCAAACGTTAACATCAAACTATGCGATTATCCCAATAGCATACTATGTTTTAAAACTTGGAACTCCCGAAAGTTTCGTTTTATCCTCCAAGTATAAAGAGGATAGAAGACTAATCCGAGACTGGTTTTTGAAATCTCTGTTAAAGAAAGTTTTTGGCGGACAACCCGATAACGTTTTAAGACCTGTGAGGAAAGTAATTAGAGAAAATAATGATGTTTTTCCGTATCCAAGCATCATCAAAGAATTAAGAAGTACAAACAAATCATTAATCTTTAACGAAGATGAAATAGAAAATCTCTTGTTCTATAGATACGGCCAAAATTATACTTTTTCTGTCCTATCATTACTTTATCCTGATTTGGATTACAGAAACAAATTCCACCAAGATCATATTTTCCCAAAAAGTTTTTTATTAGTCGAAAAAAATTAGCCAAAAAGGGAATAGCAGAGGACGAACATAATTTTTATTTGGAGAACTATAACTACATAGGAAATTTGCAATTATTAGAAGGAATCCATAACGAGGAGAAGACGAACAAAGACTTTAAAGAGTGGTTGAAGATTACTTATCTTGAAGAAGAATCGAGGAAGGACTATATGAAAAAGCATCTAATCCCAGATATTGACATAAGCTTTAACAATTTTGAGGAATTTTTTAATAAGAGAAATGTATTGATTTTAAACAAATTAAAAGAATTACTCCTCGCTAAAAAACGTAGTTAAGCGTCACATGCAGATAACACATTATTAAATTAGATAGGGACATCCCATTTTCTTAGATAATTAATATTTTGCTTTTAAATTAAATAAATAGAGAATGTGTACCAGGTCAATAATTCGGAAACTTTTAGCGGAAAATCTATAGGATCTGAGGAGTTTCTTAACCGGATGGTTGAGTCTTTAGGTATTACTATAAGTAATATATAGATAGACGTCCTAAAGAAAGACCTCCTAAAATGGAAAGCTAAACTATAGAAAAAATAGGATGTGCCCCCTATTTAAATTAAATAAATACAAGCTGAAAGGAAAGCCAAAGAAGAAAGTTGATAAATAGGTGTCTGTCCCTATTACTACATAATCCATGCCATAGAGATATCTGAAATGATAAGGTCGGGTCTGCACATGACAATAGATGATTCTTTGTTACATTTTATCATGTTTTAAGAAATTGCAATATATCAAATGTGAAGAACTGATTCTGTTTATTTTTATTACTTATTATTACGAATTTATTTTTCTTTACTGTAAATAAAAAATATGAAAGGTTATATGTATATGAAAATTATTAATCTAGGAATTGCTAATTTTAAAAGCTTTGACTCTGAAGGCATATTGATAGAAAACTTAAGTAAATTAAATATTTTTATAGGTAAGAATAATTCTGGAAAATCAAATATTTTAAAGTTTTTATACTTATGTGCAAAGGCAATTCAAAAAGAAAATGAAATAAGAAGTGATAGATATAGTTTATTAACAAAGGAATTTAATAAGCCTGAAAATTATTTTAATGGAAATAAAAAAAATCCAGAAATAACTATATCTATAGGCCATAAGGATTTCCTAAAAGAATTACAAAACTATACTAACACAGATGATTTATTAACATTTAAATTTAATCTACTTACTGGGGAAATAATAGAAAATTGTAAAATATTAGAAAATTTGAATGAGCAGCAGTTATACCCTTTGCAAAATAACTATTCAAGGGCATCTAAGGAAGAACTATTAAAAGTAGTAAATGAAAATCTAGCGGAGAGGATATTGAATACATTTTTTAGTTTTGTGAAAAAAATGATATATATCCCTGATTTTAGGCAGATAACCGAACAAGAAAAAGATCAAGAAAAAGATACAGAATCTAATATTGAAAATGGGCAAAATATTATTTCCGAAATTTCTAAAATGCAAAATCCAGAATTAAAGGAATATAATAAAAAAGAAAAGTATAATAAATTAAAGGATTTTTTATTAAAAGAATTGTTAGAAGAATCAGATGCAAATATTGAGATTACGCATAAGAAAAATGAAATAATATTAAATCTTTATGGGCATAATCTTCCTTATAAATCCTTTGGAACCGGCGTTCATGAGTTACTTATTATATGCAAGGTTTTGGCATTAACTGAAAAAAAGATTGTTTGTATCGAAGAGCCAGAAATTCATTTGCATCCTTATTTACAAAGAAAGTTTATTGATTTAATAAATAAAACCGACAATATTTATTTTATTACAACACATTCAAATGTATTTTTAGATTCAACCCAAAATACTAACATTTATCACGTTACTCATAATAGATCAAAAACAAGTGTATCACAAGTAAATTCTGATAAAAAATGTTATTCGATATTAGATGATTTGGGTTATAAAGCTAGTGATTTACTTCAGACTAATGGAATTATTTGGGTTGAAGGTCCCAGCGATAGGATATATTTAAACAAATGGATTGAACTTTCAGGAAAAGACTTTATTGAAGGAATTCATTATACAATAATGTTTTACGGGGGAAGGCTATTAAATCATGTTTCAATGAAATATCAATTTTTAACTGATGAATTTATTAGCTTACTTAGAATAAATAGAAATGCAATGATTATTATTGATAGTGATAAAATATCCCCAGTGGATCAATTAAATGAAACAAAAAAAAGAATTGAAAATGAAACTGAAGTGGGTAATTGTTGGATTACCAAAGGAAGAGAAATTGAAAACTATCTTACAGAAAATACTATGAATAGATGGCTAAAAGAAGAATGCCCAGATATTTCAGAATCAGAAATTAAAATTAAAGAAAACAAAAATAAAAAATTAGAAGAATTAATAACTAATTCAAATAGGAAAATAAAGATAAAATATGATAAAAAAAAGGTTGAATATTCTAAAGAAATAATAAAGCACATCGATGATAAAGATTTTAATATTTTGGATTTGAAAGATAGGTTAAATTTTTTAATTAAAAATATCGAAGAATGGAATTACATTGAGCCGAGAAATGATAAAAATAATAAATAAGAAAGGCGTGCTAGCTAAATAATTCGCTAATAGTTAGCGGAAAACCTATAGGGACTGAGGAGTTTCTTAACCAGATGGTTAAGGCTTTAGTTGTTATTATAGATAGACGTCCTAAAGGAAGACTTCGTAAAATGGAAAATTAACCTATAGAAATATTATGATGTATCCTTATTTTAATTAAATCCTTGCTCCGTTATATACCATGTATCTTTTGCACGGTAAAGAAAAGGATAGAATTAGGGACATCATGACAAAGGGGGAGCTTATATATGGCTTTAAACGACATTAAACTTATCAAAGAAAAAGTAAATTTACGAAATTTACTTGTAGCTTTAGTAATAACTATTATTGGTATTGGGGTGTTATATATCTCTGCACGGGAAGATTGGTGGAAGAATTATAAAGTTTGGCAGACTGTTTTACAGAATGTAGGCGCATTACTTATGGTTACAGTAACATTAAGTCTTCTATGGGAACTTTATGGGAAAAGATCTTTTTTGGATGAAGTATTATCCAAGGCACACATCTCAAAAGAGATAACTTTTGCAGGGATTACTAAAATTACCGATTCTTTCCATCATTATGACATAGATTGGAAAACATACTTTTGTACAGTTAATAAGCTTGATATCTTTTTTGCTTATGCTCGCACATGGCGTAATACTTATACTGAGGAACTTCATAAAGTTGCTGCCAGGGAAGGGGTACGAATCCAAATAGTTTTACCTGATCCCGAAGATAAGCAGGTTATAGTTGAATTGGCACGGAGATTCAAATATACCGAAGATGAAATGGAAAGATTAATAAGGGAAGCTGAAACATATTTTAGAAATTTGAGCAAGTCTGCAGGTGCTAATGGAGCCCAAATAGATATATGGTTTTTACCTGCTGCCCCTCTTTTTACCTTTTATCGCTTTGATCGCGTAGGTATACTTGCTTTATATACTCACCGCCGAGAACTAGTTTCGGTTCCAACATTTGTTTGTGAGATGGGGGGAACGCTATATGATTATATCCGTAAAGAGTTTAAGGCAATGATATCTGAGGGTGGGCTTGCCAAATGTGTTACGAAGAAGGAGAATTAGTCCAATGCATCGTTCACATTCTGAAAATATAGTATTATATGACCATGATATTCCAGATAAATACAATGATTACGCGTATATGGCTAATACCATTGCTTGGGATATCGAGACAACAGGTTTAGATTGGCATAATGACAAGATTGGAATTTGCCAACTTCATGTTCCTAATAGACCTGTGGCACTTATAAGAATTGATGATAATCCACCAGAAAAACTGCGGTTATTACTATTAAATGCTTCAGTAAGGAAAGTATTCCATCATGCGATGTTTGATTTACGTTTCATGAGCTACCGTTGGAAAGTACTGCCTCAAAACATTGCCTGTACAAAGATTGCTGTAAAATTGCTTGATATAGGGAACGAAAATAAACATAGTCTTCAATCAATATTAAAAAAGTATTTAGGGATAGAAATTAGTAAGTATGAACAACTTTCTAATTGGTTATCTGACAGGCTAACAGAAAAACAGATAACTTATGCAGTAAAGGATGTAATATATCTACTTCAACTTTTAGATGTATTAGAAAGGGAGTTAAAATCCAGGGATCTTCTAGAACTTGCTCATTTATGCTTTGCTCATATTCCGACAAAGGTACAGTTAGATATTCTTGGTCATGGGGATGTATACGGTTATTAAAGTTGTGAAGTGAATTATTAATATACAAAAGACACACATGTACTAACTCAATAATTCGGTAGCTTTTAGCGGAAAACCTATAGGATCTGAGGGGTTTCCTAACCGGATTGATTTTTGTACTGCCAATATTCTTGGTCGCCTAAAAGATTATGCTAAGATTCCTTATCCTTCTAAAAATTATTCAAACATCAGAGTTTTCTTTTCTTATTGGCTGTGCAAGAGAATAACACAGCAAGGCGGACAAGAATTAATGTATAGGTATAAAAGTTATAAGATTACCAAGAAAGAGATTTCTGATAGGAGCGGGGAAATAATGATGATGGTCAGGCCCTCGATGTTAGAAGACCTTAAATCAATTAAAAACATTGAAGGGCTACATTTATTTATTCCTTGTGGGAAGGGTATTTACAGGATGATTCCCTGCAGAAGATGATGAAATTTATA
>JAHLWJ010000530.1 GCA_019057975.1 Promethearchaeota archaeon
TTTTAAGGCAGTCAAGAAAGCCTTGCAATTTGAAGTGAACCGCCAAAAGAAGCTCTTGGATGAAGGGGAAAAAATAATTCAGGAAACCAGGCACTGGGATGAATCAAATAATGTAACTGTTTCAATGCGAAGTAAAGAAGAAGCCCATGATTACCGTTATTTCCCCGAACCGGATCTCTTACCCGTTAAGGTAGTTGTAAAAATGATTGATAAGATCAGGAAGAGCCTTCCTGAATTACCTGAAGCAAGAAAAGAGCGGTTTATTAAAAATTATCAGATTCCCGAATATGATGCCGAGATATTAACTTCGACCAAATCAACGGGTGATTATTACGAAAAAGCCACTTCCTTATATCATAATGGCAAAGTCTTAAGTAATTGGATTATGGGAGAATTAAATCGACATTTAAATGAAGAAAAATTAGAAATAGAAGATTCTCCTATTTCTCCGGAAAAATTGACTGGGCTGTTAAAATTAATAGATGAAGGAATAATTAGCGGTAAGATGGCTAAAGATGTTTTTGAAGAAATGTGTAAAACCGGAAAAGATGCTTCTCGGATTGTGAAGAAAAGCGGAATTACTCAGATTACCAATGAAAATGAATTATTTGAAGTAATAGATAAAGTAATCAAGGAAAACTTCAAATCAGTAGATGATTTTAAAGAAGGGAAAGAAAAGGCTTTAAACTATTTAGTAGGTCAGGTTATGCGCTATACCAAGGGAAGGGCAAAGCCCGATTTTGTCTTTAATGCTTTAAAACAAAGAATAAAAAAGGGCTTGTAAAATATTAGTTTCGAATTATATTTGGAATATCAATAGTATTATTTTAAATTAATGTAACACCACAGCGTTGCTGTGGTGTTTTAAATATGAAGACACAGCTGTATTTTTTCGTTACAAAATTGTATAGTCAACTCGGAGAGATGTTATGAAAATCCCTAAAATGCTAAATCATTATACCAATTTACCCAAAAGCATATATATATTATTTTTTGCCCGAATGGTAAACTCAATGGGGGCTTTTGTCTATCCTTTTTTAACTATTTATTTAACTAAAACACTATCCCTGGATGAAGGGGAAGCTGGTTTTGTAGTGATGCTTGCTATTACAGCACATCTCCCCGGTTTAATAGTGGGAGGAAAATTAGCAGACTGGTTGGGAAGAAAGAAAATCCTTCTTTTATTTCAAAGTCTGGCAGCAATTTGCCTTATACCTTGTGCATTTTTAAATAACTCACTTTTGATTCCCCGGTTGTTGATTTTATCTGCATTTTTTCTGGGGGGTGCGCAACCCGCAGGCACTGCCATGACAGCAGATTTGACTAATCCGAGTAACCGAAAGGCTGCCTTCTCTCTTTTATATTTAGGCAATAATATTGGGTTTGCCGTGGGGCCATTAATTGCCGGATTTCTATATAATAATTATTTAATGTGGATATTTTTAGGAGATGCTGCTACTACATTTGCATCTTTAATTTTGGTCTATCTGTTCGTTAAAGAGACTATTCCCTCAAAAGAAAAAATAGAAGAAAGTTACCAACTGGAAAATGCTTATGAAAAAGCCGAAAAGGGTAATTTGTGGCAGGTCTTACGGAAAAGACCCAGACTTTTACTGTTTACGCTGATATCCTTAATTTATAGTTTTGTTTATGCTCAGACGACTTTTAGTATTCCCATTCAGGTTGTTGAGTTATTTGGAGAAAAAGGTCCCAAGATGTTTGGTATGATTATGACCACCAATGCTCTCGTAGTATCTTTTCTAACTATAATTATAATAAGCCTTACCCATAAAATAAGACCAGTGCTCAATGTTGCTTTAGCTGGTGTATTATACGCTATGGGATTCGGTATGATATTCTTTATAACTAATTTACCCTGGCTACTGTTGTCTACGGCAATTTGGACTATAGGAGAAATATTGGTTACTACTAATTCAAATGTTTACATTGCAAATCATACTCCTATGTCCCATCGGGGAAGGTTTAATGCAGTTATACCGATAATAATGGGGGGAGGATTCGCCCTGGGACCGTTAATTAGTGGATATTATATAAGAAAATATGGAATTAATAATATCTGGCCTGCAATATGTTTTTTAAGTATAGCAGCAGCAGTATTAATGTATTTTCTATATTTCAGTGAAAAGAAGAGGAAACAAGTTTAATTTATCAAATTTAGAAGTTTTTTCATAACAATTTTTTATGATTTTTTTATTATAATTATTTTATTACTTCTTTTTAAAGAGATTAAAAAATCTATCTTGATACTGTTCGAATAAACCCCAATTATCCAATTCTTCTTTTAATCTAATTGGTTCAAGTTCTCCCTTTTTTGCCAATTTAAATAATTTTTCTATCTCTTCTCGAGCAGCCACCGGAATACCGTGTCTATCTTTGGCGACAATAGCTTGACCAATTTGGTTTATGCCTACAAATCCTTTGCTTGTAAAATCAGGTATCTGAGCCGAATACACACTTCTAACCATCATATCTAAAATAAACTTAGAAAGGGAGACATCCCAGAGGCCGGATACACCCTTAATAACAGCGCAAAGAGAATCGCCCTTTTTGTCTATCTTATTATTAATATTTTCTGCTACGGTTAGCAAGGGACCAGAAACGAAATTCATTTCATCAAGTTCTTTGTTAACTTTAAATTTATAAAGAATTCCTGCTAAATCAGGATATTGGGTGACCAAGGTTTCAAATGCGTTTTTAGCTTCCCTACTAAATCCCTCTATCCTTAACATATAAGTAGGAGTAAGTAATTTTGGTTGATACCAACTGACTTTTCCTTCTCTTACCACAGTTTCTAAATTATCTTTGGTAAATTCAGAATATACCGGTTCGGTTAGCACATAATAATGAATTACCGAAGAACCAAAGGTGGAAATTAACTGTTTAGGTCTTCTTAATATTTCAGTATGCTCAAAGGCGTACTTTATTCTTTTATCCATATTCATTTATACTCCTACCTGATTTGATAAAATAATTTATAGCTAATACGAAATTATTCTACCCTTTATATTTCGTCTTTTTCCTTCTCTTTCCTAACTCGATACTCGAAACAAATTTATTTTGGTTCCTGGTTTTTTCTTTTTATTTTCTTAACTAGCCAACCAGATAACCAACTAACCAACAAGTGATGTGATATGTAACATGTGATAAGTAACCTGTAATAAATACCTATTTTTATAATTTAGGAAATTTAATCTTATTACTCATTACTTGTTACTTGTTACGTATTTTATACGAGATACGATTCACGAGTTACTTACTATTATTCTTATTTCCGTATCCTATCTTCTTATTTTCCTTTCTTAACCATTCACTATTAACTAACGACTATTCACTATTTTATAAACCCCATGACAAAAAAAGTATTTTAATATATAATGTTACCAATAATATTCTACTACAAAAAGAGGGGTTATGT
>JAHLWJ010000105.1 GCA_019057975.1 Promethearchaeota archaeon
ATTGGAGAAGAATTAATGAAACAATAATACATGAGATTTTTTTTAGATTTTTCATTTTTTTCATTTTATATTGTTTTTGACAGAAACGTCGGAAAGAATAGGTGAAGTTTCCTATAACAAAAAAAAACCTTCTCCACATATTAAGATTACGATTTATTAAACCTACTTACTGCCAAGAGATTTAAATAATAATAATGATATAATCTTAATAGAAATACGGTAAGGAATTTTATGAGTCGTTCTGGCGTTGAGATCTTATGGGATGATGAGGAAGCTGATGTAGCAGGGTTTATGTTAGAAGCGTGTGGAATAGCCTCTACCGACTTTCTCTTTAATGAAAGAATTTTAACTAGGGAGAATTTTGAAAAAAATTATGAACTCTTCGTCAAAATGGCAGAAAACCGTGGCTCGAGAAGAGCTCCGTACTTTGTAATTGGTTATTTTGCACTGTTAACTGGTGCAGAAATATCTGAAGAACTTCGAAAAAAAATATTAGAGATAGCGAAATGGGAACATGAAGAAGGATATTGGCAAGATAAGGATTTTGCTCTCAAGAGAAAGATTTACCTTGAAGACTTTAGTGAGAAAATCCGTATCCATAAAGCCGGAACAAAGTTACATCCAGCAATCTTTAAGTATAGCGGGAAGGACTTCTCTGAATCGAAAGTCCTTATTGGTGTTAATAATATACTGAGTCTTTATGAAATTAATGACATAAAGCATGTGAATTTAGATGGGTGGAATTTAACTTCCATTCCGCATGAAATTTTTGAGCTTCAAAATCTTAAGACGTTAAGTTTAGAGTTTAATCAAATATCAGACATTGAAGACGAGATAGCAAACTTAACAGAATTAAAGCATCTTTTTTTAGATTATAATCAACTTAGGTCAATTCCTGAGTCAATTGGGAAATTAAGATCACTTAAAAGCTTAAGTATCACACACAATAATATAGGTAGGTTACCAATCTCATTGAAGAAGCTGAAAAACTTAAAGCATATTTATGTAAGAGGAACAAGAATAGACCAAGCACCGAAGTTCCTTAAAGCCTCAAAGCTTGATACCCTCAGCGAGACAATTTATCTTTAAAAAAAAAAAAAATGGATTATTTTATTATTATTTTTCAACTATTAAATGACATTACTGTCACAAAGAATAGGACAATATTCCTATAAATTTTTAAAAATTGAGATATTTATATCTATATTCCCTAAATATAAAATTTTTGAGATAATTTTTTTGGAGAACGTGGAAACGCAATCTATAAAGGAAGAAAAAGATTTAGTTGATAATGTAGATTTAGAAAGAGAAAAAGAAAATTCTTCCGTTTGGCTTGAGAAGCAATCTTTTCGAATTGCCTTAGTGAGCACATTTACAGCATTAGCAATTGTATTGGGATATTTATTGGTATACATGCCTAATATAGAGTTATTTACTCTTACAATATTTTTATCAGGCTTTATCTTAGGGAAAAGAGATGGAATGATTGTTGGGTTTTTAAGTTCTTTAATTTTTTGTTTTTTCAATCCCTTTGGCGCTTCTTTACCGCTTTTAGCTTTTCAACTAACACATTATTCATTAACAGGATTATTAGGAGCTTTGATTAATGACTTTCTAAATAAAAGGAGTTTCTTTACATTCGACGAAGATTTATATAAAGGTCCTGTGATGGTTATATTTGGAATCCTAGGAGCTATAATTACCATTAGTTTTCAAGTTTTTTCATCTCTAGTCTATGTTTTTACGTTTTACGATTCAATAGAAGATTTTTTGCCATATTTCATTATTGGAATCCCTTTTACAATAACACACATTATTGGGAATACACTTGGATTTATTTTCATTTTACCTGGATTAGTTTATCTAATTCATAATATGCTTCATTAATAAAGAATAAAGTTCAAAAAATAGCAAGTAAAGCTATAGTAGAAGGAAGCATCATTACAATTAAAATTATTAGACATATAACAAAGCATCTACTCCTTTTTTTCTCATCTTGATTTTTTTCATCAATTTCAATATCATCTAGTTCTCTATTCAGATTGGAGTCCATTTTATTATCTCTATAAAGTAATTATGTCGAAAAATTTAATCTAAGAAGTAGATATTAAAATTAAATTGAGTCAATTATTTTATTTCTGAAAGTAAATTTATTTGTCCACCAGCCGCTTCGATTTTCTCAACAGCTCTTTTGGAGGCATTCTTAACAGATATATTAATTTTTTTATTAATTTCTCCACGCCCTAATACTTTCTGTACATTAATATCATTTAAATTAATACTATAGGTATTTCCAGATTTGGAAGCTTTATTTTCTATAACTAGAGCTTCAATTTTATGATCCAAATCTTTAACATTTAGAGTATTTACTTGATAAATTCGGGTTATATCTTGAGGTCTCTTAAAGCCTTTTTTTCCCATATCCCAATCAGGATCTGGAAATCCTAATTCTTTTTGTTTTAAGTAATAACTCTTTTTACTTTTTTTCCATTGAGTCGTTTTACCCCTCCCAACGCGTTGTCCAGATTTCCTATGCTGTCCTACTCTACCATACCCATGTGTTCTCGTGCCTCTCATTTTCCTTACTTTTCTATCATGATTTCTCATTTGTTTCCTTCACCTACTCATTATATCATTTTATAAATTAAATCATTTATGTAATGCCCAACATATCCAAGCGTACCGCCTTCAGCGTAATGTTTTTTTATTGTACCTCGATATCCTTTTCTTGGGGGGTGTAAGCGGAATACAGGTTTAATTTTATGTATTTCTTTTTCTCGAAATTGTATCTCTCCATTAAGCAATGCTTTTGAAAGTTCTTTAAATGTTTTAAAATCTGTTACGTTTTTTAAATGCTCTTCTGTGAGTGGTCTATTCCCCTCAACCCTTCCCCTTACTCTTAATAACCTAACTAATGTTTTATCATCAATTTCTCCATAGGTTATATAGTCTTTACATTTTATAAGCATTCCTCTATAGCTCTTTGTTCCCCAAATGAGAACTCCATGATTTACTTTATGCATTCTAAGCATTTTAAGAGTGTCAAGATTTTTGCGCTTCATACCAGGTGCACCTCTTATACGAATTGCAAAGTAGAGCTTTGGGACATATTCAGTTTCTTTTGACTTGATTTTCTTTTTTACCATTGCCATATTAGCACCACTCATTTTCTTATATATTAAAGTTAAATTTATGAGCATTTTTTAAGGCATCATAAGTTGCCTTTACAAGGTTTTCACTTGTTCGAGTATCGCCAAATGTTTTACTCCAGATATCTTCAATTCCACATAATCTTAAAACTTGTTTTACCTTATCAGCACATGCTAATCCCACACCAACAGGAGCGGGAATAAGTTGTATCCGAACTGAACCGCATTTACCTTTTACTTTAAAAGGAATACTATGAGTCCCTCCACATCCACATTCTTTGCTTCCACAACCTCTAAGTACTGGTATGATAGAAAGTTTCGCTTTGTCAATTGCTTTCCTTATTGCAGGTCCAACTTCACGGCTCTTACCTGAGCTAATACCAATAAATCCGTCAGTTCCTACGATTACAACAGCTTTGAATTTGCTACGTTGGCCACTTGCTGTCATTTGTTGAACCATAGCAATATTTATGACATCCTCTTTGATCTGTGGAAGTAATGTATTAATAATTTCTTTTTCCTTTACTACTAGATTATTTTGATAAATTTTATCTAAAGTAATTAGCCCTTGTTTAACTAATTCTCCTAACCGGGTTTTTGGGAGCCATTCTTCTTCAATCTTTCTTAATCGACTCATTTCTAATCACATAATTTAAGCATTATTTTCTATCTTTTTTATAGAATCTGAAAAAATCTGACTAATTTTCAGTGGATTTACTTTATTCTTATTGAGATAACCAGAAAATATTTGCTCATAATTTTCTGGATCTTCTGATTTTAATTTTTTTGCGTAATTTTCAATATGAATACCTTTTATTCTTTCCTCTATATTATCAGGAAAAAATTCTTCATTATATGGTATTTGTAATTCTGCATCTATTAATCCTTTACAAGCAGCAAGAACTCGATTTCTATGATAAAAAATACCGAGATCAAATATTGCTTCTTGGATTTTATTCTTTTTTGCTCTTAATCCTGCTAAGTAACCTGTCAAATAAGATGCTGGGATGTTTCCGGTATTAGCGATCCATCCATAATTTGAAGATAATTCTTTAGAAAAAGCAGATATTAGAACTTTATCACCACCTAATTTGGATTGGACAATTTGAACCCTTGTATGATTATTTGAAACTCTAATTACTACCCTTAACTTTCTTGATTTTAATAACTTTAATCTCTTATGATAATCGGTTTTACCTTTAAATCGTCTTTGGGGTGGTCTTCTATATCTAGGTCCACGTGCCATAATCTATCTACCTCTTCTTATTAATTCTTTTTCTTTTATATATCGATTTAATTGGGCAACACTTGTGAACATTCCGCCTTTAGCATTTTTATATAATTTCCGATAATTTGCAGCTGTGATTAGTTTTCTATCTCTTAATTTTTTCAATTCTCTTCTTAATGGGCGGATTCGCTTAATCCACGCTCTCTTTTTTGGTGTTCTTGCGTGCTTCGTTCCCTTCCTTTTTCCTAGACCTCTCGCTCTTCCTTTCTTCTTTCTCTCATGTCGAACATTTTTTCTTTGTTTTGAGATACCTTTCTTATATTTCTTCTGAATTACTCCTTGCTTTATTAAATTGCGTATATCTTCACGTGTAATAGCAAGAGAGATATCTTCAACTAAATACGGATCAAAGTAAACTCTATTCTCTCCACACTTGAGAATCTCTGCAGCCATTCTTCTCTGTGGCTTTAAATTCATTTTTATGTTCCTCTAATTTTTCTTAATCTCCAATAGAATCTTCTAAATCATCGATATCAATAAAATCATCACTTTCTAAATCTGCTATAGGAGCCTCTGCCATTTTTTCTAACATTTCAATTTCTTTTTGTGAGACTCCAAGGTTTAATATTTTAAAACCTCTTTTTTGGCAGTAATCTGTTAATACAATGCGCTTCTTAGTCCCTAATTTGGCAGAAATTTTTAGCGCATGTTTATTTTTATTTAAATTTTTTAAATCATCAAATGTAAAAATTAATACTTCTATATACCCAGAGGGATGTAAACCTCTAACTTTTTTTGGACCTCTGTACCCGATTGATGGAGATTTGACACCTGATTTCTTTTTCTCTCGAGTTTTTGAGTCAATACCCCTTGCTTTCCTCCAAGAATCCTTTACTCTTTTATATCTCCAGGATTCAACTCGCCTGAAAGACGGTCTTTTTTTATTAATCTTTTTCCTCAGTTCCATCAATCTCTTATCTTGAACCATAATGAAAACCTCATTTTAAGTAATTTCCCAGGTAATATCTTCTCCCAATTGCTTTCGATATAAATAGACCCCATCTTGGAAAACTCTGGGATCTTTTTTTCTTATCCTACACGCTCTTTTAACATTTGCAGCGCTTTGACCAAGTGTTTCTTTGTCTGGACCAATAAAATAAACATCATCTCCTTTAACTTCCACCTTTACATTATTTGGATATTTAGCCTTTCTCGGGGCTCTTTCTCCTAAGAAATTTTCAATAAAAATGGTCTGGTTTTTATCATCTACTCGAACACTACAGGGGAAATGGGAATAGGCAATCTTTGAGACGTATTTATAATTAGTTTGAACACCTATAATCAGGTTATTAATGATGCTAACTACCGTTTTTATTAATGCTAATGTTCCACTTTTAGGGAAATTAGTCGAAAAAACAACTTTATTATCTTTAATTGTAACTTTTATTCCCCTTATATGTGAAAAATCTTTTGTAATATCTCCATTAGAACCTTTAACTCTAATATGATGTCCTCCTTCCAATAAAACCTTAACTCCATCAGGAATCTCCAATTCTTCTTTAAAGAACGCTATTTTTACCATTTTTAATTACCTCATAGAATTATTAATAAATATAGCATAAAGTATGTCCACCTATATTCTTTTCCTCAGCTTCTTTCATTGTCATTATTCCTTCATTTGTAGTAAAAATGATTAATCCTAAACCTGGTGCGGGTAGTAGTCGTCTTTCCAAAAAATCAAATTGATTAATTTTATAATTCAATCTTATTAAACCAGCACATTCATTAATTCTACCTAGTAATGCTATTTTGAATTTTCCTTGACGACCATCATCATATCTTTCAAATTCTCCAATATAGGCATGTCTTTGGAAGATCCTAAGTATCTGTTGAATAACTTTAGACGCTGGACTTATTATAACTTCTTTTTTACGTGCTCTTTCTGCATTCTTAAGAGCACAACATGTATCTGCGAGTGAATTTACCAAACCTTTTCACATCCTTTTGTCATTTTTCTATTTTCTTATTCATATCTTTTAAATCCAATATCCTTCCCAATTTCATACATACATCTACGGCATATATTCAAACCATACCTTCTAATTAATCCTCGATGGGTATGACAACGTCGACATTCTCTTTGTCCTTTACCATAACGTTTACCTTGTGGAATATTTTTTCACCTTAAAATTCATTAAATATATTCTAAATCTAATTTTTTGACGATACCAACTCCAAAGTTTTGTTTTAAAAAATAATAGGCTTCCGCACGTGAGATATAATGATGTTTTGGAATCTTTGACCTTGCTTTTCTTCTATATTTCACTCTCATTCCATGTCTAACTATTTTTCCACACACATCCAAACCCCATAACCCTATACTTGCCTCATATTCTGTTTGAGGGATTTTAATATGTTCATCAATGCCAAATGCGAAATTACCATAATTATCAAAACTTTTTCTCAAAATTTTATTATTATTTACTATTAATAATCTTTTTAATAATCTTTCAGCTTCTTTACCTCGAATAGTAATCATACAGCCAATTGGACGCCCTATTCTAAGATTGAACTCTTTCACATTAACTTTCGAAAGTGTTTTAACAGGTGTCCTCCCTGTTATTTGTTCCAATACAGTGACTGCTTTTTCTAATTCTTCTCCACCAGCACCAACACCTATATTCAATACTATCTTTTCTAAAAATGGTTTTTTCATTGGGTTTTTCCATTTTTCATCAAATTCTTTGGATTCGACGCTTGGAACTTTCTTTTTAGTCTTGGCTGACATATTTTTTTCCTCTTTAGGACTTTTAATTATCTATTTTAGGTAAATCAATTTCGGATTGATCTTCTCCAATTATAAATGTATAATCATATAGTGTTTCTGTATAACTTCCATTATGTTGAATAGAGACAGTACTTGCTTTTGGACCAAATCGCTTTAAAATATTATTAATTTTCCCTATTTGTCCGATATTCTTACCAGACATAATAATTGCTAAATTATTTTCCTTAAACCTCAAAACTTTCATTATTTCCTGCTCTGGAACAGAAATTTTTAAAACATCCATATGTTTATAAACATCTTCTTTTGGACTCCTTGGATCATTAACCTTGATCAAAATATTTCTTCCATCATGTAAATTTAATTGAATATGACCCCCCTTTATATTAGTTTTGTTGGTTATCCGACACAATTTAAATGTACTTTCTTTTTCAGTAATTTCGTGCAAGATTAAACCATAATGGGAATCTGGTAATATTCGATAATGTTTATTCATTTTTTCTATTGAAAGAACATCCATCAATCCTATAGGAAATCTCTTATCTCTGACTACTTTTCCATCGACTTTAAAATAACCTAATCCGATTAATTTTTTTGCTTCCCTATGATTATCTACTATTTCTAACAAATCTCTTACGATATGTAGTAGTGGTAGACAAAACCTGCTGGGATGAGGACCAGGAGAAGATTTGATGAAAAATTTTCCATGTTTCCTTTTAATTTGTAAAAAAGCAGGTGTGTTGAGCCTTTTAAGAGTTTTTTGGCCTCCATGTCTAGTCATATTTTTCCTCCTCTTTTTCTTTTTCTTTCTTTGGTGCTACCAAACCTTCGTCGTAAAAACCGTATAAAGCTTTTCTTTCTATCATTTGTGCCCGCCAAGGATCTAATTTTTTTTCCTTCGCAAACTTAGTAATGATTAAATTTGATATATGAATTGCAGGGTGGTATTGTGTCCCATCTGATTTTTCGAATTGGGCTTCCTTTATCTCACATCTTAAATTTTTTGTGATCTCCAAAACTTCTCCTTCAAAATCTTTAAATTCTCCTTTGCACACTCTTACTTGATCACCAACCCTAACAGGGAGCTTCTTTATCCCATATTCGTCCCGAAGAAAATCGGCTACCCTAGTACTGAACAATTTGGATCGTTCGTGATTTTTATAATTGTGAAGAGCTTTTCTTTGCTTCCGTGGTTGCTTTGATTTTACTTTCATCTTCTACCCCTTTTTTCTTATTTCTAAATTATTAACGATGATATTGATGCTAACCGTGGGAATAATTCGGCGGCTTCTCGAGCGATTGGGCCTCTAATCTCTGTTCCTTTAGGGTCTCCCTCTTTCGTCACTATAACTCCTGCGTTATCTTCAAAACATAATCGTGTGCCATCTTGTCGGCGAAAAATCCTTTTTTGCCTAACAATAACTGCTTTTACTATATTTCCTCGTAATTCTGGTTTTCCTTTTTTTATTGAGACAGTACATATACTACCTACTGTGGCTTTGGGCAATCTCCGTAGTCTTCCTTTATAATGATCTACATTGATAATTTGGGCTATTTTAGCTCCAGAATTATCTGCAATTTGGATTCTCGATCCATTACATAACCCATAACTCGTTCTGGGTTTCGCCATCCGTTTTGCACCCATCTTTCGTCTTGTACCCATTTAGATCCCTCCGCTTGAGATTTTATTTAATACTATAAACGCTTTTGTTTTTGAAATTTTACGAGATTCTCCAACCCGTACAAGGTCTCCAATCTCAATCTCATTAGTTAAACATTCAGGTAAATGACATGCGAGTCGTGTATTACGACGCTCATATCTTTGATATTTTTTAACAAATTGAACATAATCCCTTCTAATAATAACTGTATTCTTTGATTTCTTACTTACAACAATACCTTGGGTAATTTTGCCTCTAATTCTTGTGTTCCCATGAAAGGGACATGATTCATCATTGCAATCTTCAGCTTTAGCCTTAGGGGGAATTACACCAGGTATTCCAATATTTCTACTCATTTTTTAAACCATCTCTTCTTTTTTAAACTTCTTAATCTATTCACGGGAAGACCAACGACTTCACTTCCTTGAACTTCCAGTAAATAATCCTCTCCATCATTCTTGTAATTTGTTAATTTAAACCTAAATACATAATCTTTTTTAATATATTTTTTAACTTTATTTTCTTTTTCTGTAATGAACATATTTCTTGTATCGTCAATCACAACTCCAATATCCAAAAACTCTGTATCATTTTTTTTTGATTTAAGCTTCGCATAAGCTTTTATTCCTATTAAGTCATGATAAATTAAATATTTTGGATTAATCACTATCTTTCCTCACTGTATACAGTCAATATTCTAGCAATTTGCTTTCTTAAGATCTTAGCCTTACCAGGATTGTCAGAAAGGCCTCCTCCTGTTTGGTTTGAATATAACATCATTAACTCTTCCCTTAAATTCAATAGAGCTCTCTCTTTTTCTCTTTCATCCATTTCTCGTATTTTATTTGCTGTTAATATATCTCCCATTCCATATCACATCTTATATTTCAAACTGATACTATTTTTCTTCTTCTTTTTCTTCTTTTTTTTCTGCCTCTTCTTCTTCTGGAGCTAATGAAATCTCAGATATAGCCTCCTCGTCCACTTCATCAATTATTTTTTCATCTTCTTTGGCTAATCCAGATGCTTCTTCCTCAATAATATATTCAACTTTTGTTTTGGCTAATTTTGATTCTGCCTCTGCTTGAGCTTTAGTTAAAAGATCATATTTTATCTTAACTTCATCACCCATCTTTAGATCAATATGCTGAATTTTTACGACTATTCCTAAAGTGCCAGATTTTTGAACACACTGTGCTACACCCTTATCGACTCCTTCTTGGGATTGATATCCACTTTTTGTCATTGTTCCCGCTCGAAATATTTGCGTTCTGGCCCTTTGACTCGTAACCTTACCCGAAACCCTGATTTCAGCGCCAATAGCACCTCCAGAATCCATGATTTTTCTAAGGATATAATAACCCGCTCTTCTATAATGACGACCTCTATCCAAACTGTATGCTAAGCGTTCTGCCATGATTTGTGCATTCAAATCAGGATTTGGGACCTCCTCGACCTCAATCTGGGGCATTTCTAAGTCAAATTTTTCCTGGAGTACATCTGTAATTTCCTGGATGCGTTTGCCACCTTTTCCAATTACTAGGCCAGGCCTACTTGTTCTTAAAGTAATACGCACCCCAAGCGGAGTTTTTTGAACATCTACACCCGCAAACCCAGCTCGCACTAACTCTGATCGCAAATATTCGTTTATTTGCATCAATTTTATACCCTGCTCAATAAAATTCTTCACTAGGGGCATCTACATCACCAATGTATTATTTTTTTCTGTAATGTTATTCATTTTTTTCCTACTTTATTATTTCTATCATTATTTTTTATTAAAATTTTAAACCTAACTTGGAAATTCATAAATTACAATTTCTACATGAGTAAGAGTTTTAAATTTAGGTGTACTACGACCACGAGCGCGTTCAATATATCTTTTTATAATCCTTCCCCTATGGGATGCGGCATGAATAATTCTACACATTTCAATATCTAAACCTTTATATTCTCCATTTGCTTCGACAGAAGAAAGAATTTCATAAATTCTAGCAGCTGCCTTTTGGGGAAACTTTCCAGCATACCACTTAAATTGTTTTAAATCTTTCCGATGAGGCGCCTTTTTCTTATGTCGTCTGAAAGGAACTGATTGTTTTAGTTGAATAACATTTTCAAGATACTCTTTAGCTCGCTCAACTTTCATCCCCTTTATTACAGCACAGATTTCTCTTGCATGTTTTGGTTTCATTCTTAAATCTCTACCTGATGCTTTTGCCAGTCTTTCAGAATCATATTTTTGTTCTATGAATGAATAACCCCAGTTAGGCATAATTTTTCATCTCATTAATTTTATTATTGTAATTTACTTTAATGGTACATATTTTGAACTTCTTGTGGCTCCAATCCCGGGTGATCCATGCTGTACTCGCTTTCGAGTCAATGAAAATTCCCCAAGATAATGACCAATCATTTCTGGTTTAATATCAACTATCTCAAACATTTTTCCGTTATAAATACCAATTTTTAGCCCTACCATTTCTGGGAAAATAATCATATCTCTTACGTGTGTTCGAGTTAATAGATCTTTTCCACGTTTTTTAGCACGGTAAGCCCTTCTAAGCCTTTCAAGTAATTTTTTTTGCCTAGGAGGGAGTCCTCGCTTTAAGGATCGTCTTGGTCTAGCTGGTAATAATTGTATGAATTGATCCATATTCATTTTCTTGAGTTCTTCTAATGTATATCCTCTGTAATGAAATCTTAATCTATCCAGCTCTTTTTCTGCATCTAATTCATCTTCATCTCTTTCGACTTCCTCAATAATTTCCTCAGAAGGTTCTTCCTTTTCTAATTCTTCTTCCGATTCTTCATTGGTATCTTCATTCGGAGCCATTTTTTAACCAATCTGCTTAATTCTTTAACATTATTCCGTTATTTTTTTCTGATATAACTTCATACGGTAAGGTTTTTAGTGTTGCTTTTAATTTTAACTTTTAGGTTAAGTCGGTGAAAATCATAAAACTTATAAGTTTTAGATGTAGTTTTGAAGAGAATCCTAGATTCTCAATTCCTTTCAAGATTCTTGATATGTTTTCTCACAATACAAAATGCATTAAAAGTATTGATTTGGATTAAAAATACGTTTTATATCATTTTCATCAAATTTACCGTTCCATCTTTCTTTAATTATTATATATTTATTTACTTCCTTATTGGGGTTGATAACAGAATGGTAGGTATTTATTTGATTTTGAAATTTAGTACCATTTTCAACATAGTAATAAACTTTATTTCCATTAATGATTATTGGCTTACCATCCAATATTTCCCAAAATTCATTTCTATTTTTATGGATTTGAATTGATAAACCAAATTCTGGTCTAACAAAAATCAAATTATATTCAGGATATGTAAATTTGAAGCTATACCACTTGGGAAGTGTGTCAATATAGTTTTTAGGGATATCGTATTTTTCTATAAATTTTTCAGGTTTTAAATTGATTTTCTCTGAAGTTTCGTATGTATAAGGATTATAAATAATCTGATGATGCAAAATGTCATTGCTGTAATTAATTTCAATAGGTTCTTTTCCTCTATTAATTATCATGTAATAATCATTAGGTTTTATTAGCAGGTCATTTCTCTTGATTGATTCTGTTTTAAAAGAGGTTCCATTTATGATGAAAATATCTTCAAGGTTACTAGGACTTATGGTAATCAATAATTCTTTTGAATTATTCTTTCTCAATGGCGTGCTTCTTTCAGAAAAAATGATCTCTCTCTTCAAATTAAGTTCCACTCCTATTCTATCTCAATATTTAATTCTTTCAATTTCTCTTCAATTTCATTTAAATAAGGCATTGAATCTTGAGCACCCTTCCTAGTAACTGCTATAGAAGCAGCAATCGTTGCATACTTTACGGCATTTATTATTGATTCACCTTGACTAAGTTTGCTGGCTAGTGCTCCAATAAAGCAATCTCCAGCGCCAACTGTATCTACAGCATTTACTTTTGGAGTCGCTACTTCAATAATCTTATCTTCAGCTCCGATATAAATTAAAGACCCTCTATTCCCTAAAGTGGTTATTACATATTTTATACCTAATTTAACAATCTCTCTTGAAGCTTGTATGATTTTAAGTTTCCCTTCACCGGTTAACTCATGTAGATTTAAGAAAGAATGCAATCGATATAGTTCTCCCTCGTTAGGGATAATAATATCAACTTTTTCCAAAATTTCAAGAGGAATAGGCTTCAATGGAGCAGGATTTAAAATTTTTATAACATCTCCTTCTGAAGCAATTTTGAATACTTCCTCAATTGTCTCCATTGGTATCTCCATCTGAACAACTAATGAACTAGCATTTTTGATAACGTCTGCTTTAGCTTTTACTTCTTCTACAGATAATTTAAAATTTGCTCCAGGAGCAACGCTAATCATGTTTTCACCTTTATTATCGATCAATATAAAGGCTACACCACTTGCTTCTTCTGTATCTCTGATTATATGACTCATATCTATGGCCTCTTCAGCTAACTGAGAAACCATTTGATTTCCAAAAGAATCCATACCAATTTTTCCAATGAAAACAGTATTTGCCCCCGATCTAACTGCTGCTACAGCCTGGTTAGCACCTTTGCCACCTAAAAATTGTTTAAAGGTCCCACCAGTGACAGTTTCTCCCGGATTTGGAAAACGCTCAGAATAGATATTTAAATCCATATTACTAGAACCAATAATTAAAACATAATTAAGCGTTTTACTCATACTATAAACACAGTATATAGATATAATTATGATTTTTATTATTTTTTAAATAATATTTTATTTTTGATAAAATAGTCTTAACTTTTTATGTAAGAATCAGTATATTATCTAAAAAAGAGATTTCTAAAAAAAAAATAAGAGAAAAATGAAAAAAATAAATATTTAGATTATTCGGAACTTTCTTCCTCTGCTGC
>JAHLWJ010000531.1 GCA_019057975.1 Promethearchaeota archaeon
AGTTTATAACAACAGATGCTCTTTTTGTATTAAAAGAAGCAGGGCGTTTCAAACTAATTTAATTAGAAATAATAACAAATTTAAATTACTTATTTATGTGAAATCGAAATAAATTGGCCAAGCAAAGAAGCTGCCCAACTGATTGTATGGATAACCTTTAAAATAAGTTCTATAAATAATAGGACTCCTTAGAGTTGCCCAAAGAGGCATGTGTGCGTAAAGCACTTCGAATAATCTATATTGAAGCTTGCCAAATAGTTCGTACCTCTTAGTTAAAATAGTTTCAATCTCAGCAGAGGCAAGCCATGTGGATACTTGGGGGTCGGTTAAATTACAGAAGTTTGAAGCAGAAATCAGATTGAATAGTTTATCAAGTATGTTGAAAGCGTCAATGTAATCTGGGCTCCATCCATTAAACCATACACCCCTTAATAAACCGTTCTTTCCATCGTTTAGGAACTCTGTTTCATCTCGAGTTGTTTCATTTGTATCAATTCCAATTTTTTCTAAGTCAGAGAATAATTGATCGTTCAAATCTCTGTTAATTCCATTTCCATTGAGATAATTAACATCTAAGGCGTAACCAAATGTATCTGAGAAGAATTTTGCATTAGACCAGTTAGTTTCGTGAGTTCCTGGTGTGAATATATCCCCAACTTGACTTCCTACATCCAATCCTATTCCGAAGCCCATACTTTGCATAATCATTCGAGCTTCAGGAATGTTATATTGAGCAACAGTAACGGAAGAATTATGACCTGGTATACCCAATGGTACTGCAGGTGGACCTCTTACAGCATTTCCTCCTTGAATTTCCTCAATAATATACGAATAATTATACGCTTTTGAAATTGCTTCTCTCCAAGTAACATTTATTCTATAAGTATCAAATGCCATGTACCAGTAGTTCAAATCTGGACCCATTTCTTCTATATGGATGTAATGAGTGTTATTAAATTCATCTAAAAAGTCTAGATCGGCATCAAAAATCATATTAACATCGCCGGCAAGCATAGCTTGGCTTCTGGTAATAGGGTTTGGAATTATAACAAAACAAATCGTATACAAATAAGGATTATTACCCCAGTAATCATAATTTTTTTCTAACTTAACTTCAATAGGAATAGTTAATGATTTAAAAATAAAAGGACCTGTACCAATCAGTCTATCGCTTAAATTAACATATGTCGTATTACTATGGTATGATGGAGAAATTATACTACTAGATGTGTAACTCAATAATGGGATGAAAGAACCGAAAGGTTGGTTTAACACGATTTTTACGGTCATACTGTTAATAAGTTCAGTGTGATTCATTATAGGTGTTATACCATCAGACATAAAGTATAACGAACTTGAAGATGCAAGTACTACTTCTGCTGGAAGAGTTCCAGTTGCATTTGTGAAATACAAGATTCTGTCCATATTCCATTTTACGGCGGAACCATTTAATTTGCTTCCATCGTGGAAATAAATATTATCTTTAACGGTTATAGTCAATTCCGTGTTTGAAACATCCCATGAATGAGACTTAGCTAATAATGGTTCAAGTGGAAGGGCAGGATCGGTAATATCATACCAAAAAAGACATTCTACTACTTGGTTTAATACATCCTTTGAGGAAGAATCTTCTGGTTCTACATTCAAAGGATCTAAAGACTCAGGGCCCTTACAAGTTCCAATTATTAAATCATTATAATGATAAACTGAATGGGGTGGTATAGGTCTAAATGATATGAACCAAAATACAAAGAAAATATTTAGAATAATTGCAAAACAGATGATACTATTTAATAAGCAATTTTTATCTTCTTCTATATCCCTCATTAGAACTTTTACCTTAACATATAAATTGTTATTTTAATTTTTTATAATAATTTAAAATACATGAGTTAAATCGTACCATTGAGAAAGAGAAATTAACAATCCAATCGTGAAAGTTATTGAATTAGCCGTAATTGAAGTAAGAAAGGTTTTTTTCACTGAGATAGGAAATTCAAAATAATAAAGTTTGTTATAATATTTAAAAATTTTTAAATACAATAAGTATTCTAAAATTAATGGAACTAATTCTACTAAGAAAATTAAACCATTTATAGTGGAATATAGATTCATAAAGGAAATAACAATTATTTGAGTAATTGGAAAGGATAAACAATTAACAGCTATCACTGGTTTGGTTAATTTTAAAAACTCAATACCATTATTTCTTAAAAAAACATAAATAACAACGAATTCAATAATAATTGTGATTATTAATAAATTTGGTAAAATTACTGAAAGATAATATAAATCATGTGAATCGGGTCCTATAAATATGGGGTTAGCACTAACTAATGGAATAAGCGATAATAATAACATCAAGAAAATTATTATGTTAAAAATAAAATATTTCGATTTCATTTAATTTCACTTTTTTTTTCTTTAATTTTTATAATAGAAACTATCACCAACTTTTAAAACATAATATGGTATGATTTTTTACAAAAAAAAATTCATGATTTAGATCCATTGGCAATAGATGGGGCAGCTACTGAATATATTGAAGAAGGAAATTGATAAAAAAATATATAAATTTGTAAAAAAGTATTATAAAAGTATTATATATAAGTAGATTTTCTAAAAGACGCCATTTGTTTTAATCCAACTCGAAAAGAAAGATGTTTTAATAAATTACAATATCTTAATGGTTTTTTAATATTAAACTAAGAGAATATAAGCCATACATTTAAATATTATTTGAAAAGAGTATTTTTCATATATCTTTTAAAATGATTATTTGGTAAATTAATTTAGGGTATTTTAATAATGGTTAATAATGTCTTTACATTCCTGGTTGGAGGAAAGGCGGGAGAAGGCGTGAAAAAAGCTGGATCAGTGGCAGCTCATATATTTTCTAGTATGGGACAGCGTGTATTTCAAATGGACGATTATATGAGCCTAATTAGAGGAGGACACAATTTTTCAATAGTTAGCACTTCCACTAGATGGATTACTAGCCATTACATGAAAGCGGATCTTCTTGTTAACTTTGATAAGCGAAGTTGTGAAACTCACATTAATGATATTGCTGATGGTGGAATTATTATCTATAATTCAGACGAACAAGAAGATTTTGATGGTGTTGGTATTCCATTCAGTTCAGAAGCTGAAAAATATCCCATGAAAAATTTGATGTATGGTGTAGGGGCTGTAGCAATTTTAGCATCAGTAATAGGTTTCAAAAAAAAGCAAATGAATCAGAGTATAAAGAACCAATATCCAAGAGGTATTGAAGATAACATTAAATTTGCAAATACTATCTACGACATGGTAAAAGGCGGGTGTCAAGGTAAATTTTTATTAGGTAAAGGAGAAAAAGAAAGACCAATTATTACAGGAAACGAAGCAATAAGTCTGGGAGCTATAGCTGGCGGTTTAGATACATATTTTGGA
>JAHLWJ010000532.1 GCA_019057975.1 Promethearchaeota archaeon
CACCTGAGAAACATAAAGAAATTCAAAAAGAAGGAGAAAGCGTTTTAAACGCCGCAATGGCTATTTTTTCACTTAAAATTTACTCTGAAATGCTAAGTTTTGTAAACGAATCTGAATTAGCTTTAGAAGTTCTGAATTATTCTGAATCCCAAAGAAAGGCAGTCAGAGCTCAATGGACAGGAAATTGGTTTAGAAGAGCCTGGTTAACAGAAGATATAGGCTGGGTTGGCGAGGACCAGATGTGGTTAGAACCCCAACCATGGGCTATTATTGGGAATGCCCTAGATGATGGGGAAAAGAAGATTCTAGTTCAATCCATTAATGAATTAGTGCGAAAACCTTCGAAAATTGGTGCGAGGCTTCATAGCAAAGGAATTGAGAGTATAAGTAATATAGGACAAGGAGTAAACGCTGGTATATGGCCATCAATAAATGGAACTTTAATCTGGGCACTTTCTTTAGTAAATGGCGAGATGGGATGGGACGAATGGAAAAAAAATACGCTTGCTTACCATGCTGAGAATTTTCCCGATGTGTGGTATGGTATTTGGAGCGGACCAGATACGTACAACTCGGATTTATCTAAATACCCAGGGCAAACCGTTTTTGATGAGTCTTTAATCACTGGCGAACGAGAATCCGTAGATAAAGAGGAACTGATGGGACATTTTGCAACTGCTTGGACAGATTTTCCCGTTTTCAACTTACATCCTCACGCATGGCCGTTATATGATATCACTCGCTTAATTGGGATAAATTTTACTCGTGAAGGCGTAGAATTAAGACCTACTCTCCCTCAAAAAGAATATAGGTTTAAATCTTTTCTCATTGGATTAGAAAAAACTCTAAGTGGATATTCGGGATGGTATAATCCTCTAAAGGAAGGTAAGTGGAAATTGGCATTAGAATTAACTAAAAATGACCTTGAGAAAATTGATTCTGTTCTAATAAATGGAAACGAAACGGAGTTTACTATAATGGGAAATCATTTAATCATTATAGGTGAAAGTAAGCGTGATAAACCCTTATCATGGAAAATAAATTTTTAATAAAAATCTAATATCTTCTTTATTTTTAGATAGGATATTGAGGTTAAAGTTGGTAAACAGATTTATTTATTTTTTATTTTCGCGAACCTATAAATCTCTCGATAATCAACATTATAATCACGATGAATGCCACCGGTGGAAATATCAAGAGAAATGATCGAAATACTAGCGATTCTGTAATATTATCCGCGAATACAAACATTAAACCATCAATAAATGTGCTTATTAAAGATAGACAAGTGAATATGAACAAAATGTTATTGATCTTGCTATCACTTATCTCTTGTAATTTTTCCTTACCCCGATTATGTAGATATTCAAAAGTTTCTAATTTATCCGTAAAAAACTCTTCCATCTGGGAGCTTCTCCAACTGATGTTTGACTCATTATAAATAAAATGAGCAAAAGGAGCAAGGTTTTGCAAGATATTATTTTTATTCAAGGAGTACAACTCCATTTCAATTCTTAACTTATTTATCCATTTAATTGTTTTTCTAACCTGTTTCTTTTGTAATCCACTATAGGAAGCTAACTGATTTAAACGCTTATACAAAATATCGTTAAAAACTTGAAGAGTTCGATATTCTATCTCTAAGTATCTTAGAGTTTCTTTTGCGTAAACTAATTCAGAATCATTTAAGTTAGCCCATAAGCTATTACCCCATCCTATGTGTACAAATCCTTTTGTCCCCTTAGAAAAATTGATCGCCCCATCAGGATGGCTTACTTCCACAACTTTCTTCATAATCTCATCAATAGGGAGAATCTCATCATTCCTTATTTTATTCCGAACTAGTACAATGTGCCCCCATAATGGAATGCCTGATTTTTGATTATCAAATAAATCTTTATACACCATTAGAGGATTTTCAAGTTCAAAATCATTCAAAATTTCTTCATATGCTTTGAAAACATTTAAACAAGTAGATTTTGTAGTTTTTATTAAAGTAGCGTTTCTTAATATCTGATCAAGCAAATTTGCCATTACTTTCCTGGGTTCTATTGTCATAAACTCCTGTTTAAATGAAAGATTCACCTTGCAGTAAATTATTCCAATCCCATATTCGTGAAAACTCATAGATTCTAATAAAAGGGAGGGAGGCGAACTAAAAATATCATCTCCAATTATATTTATGGGTATTTCAATCTTTTTATTGAATTGAATGGTTATTATGCTTTTATCTCGTTTCATTGCTCCACTTCCCCCTGTTCCTTTGAATAACAATTCATCAATAGACGATTTAACTTTTAATTTATCTTCTTCACGCATCCAATCTCTAATGCGCTTAAAAGGCGCTTCTTCGTTAGCAAACTTTTCTATAAGGACTTGATCCGGGTAATCCTTTTGTAATTTTGAACATAAGTGCTTTCGAAATTCATCATATTTTCCAATAAGAGACGAATAGTCAAGCACCATATCCGAATTAAAAGGAGCAATAATAAGAAATGCATTTTTTTGTTTGTTTATCATTTTAATCAATATCCAGAACTTCAAATTTAATTATTAATATATAGTGTTTTATTAAAATATATTGATGTATTTATAACATATCATGACTAATGATCTCCCATAAATTTTAATCGGAATCCATAGGTGGTAAAGGAGGAACTTCAAAATCATTCCAATTTTCTATTGTTGGATAATTCCACCAATTTGTTGGAATATCTGAATATATCCCATATTTTTTCAAGCCCTTTTGAAATGCTCTAATATTAACTCGCTTAACTCTAATATCCTTTGGTTGAGGATAAAGGTAAGCACCGAATCCCCCCTTTTCAGTCCCAAGATTCCTAACCATGTGCCAAACTTCTCTTTCTACTTCTTCTGGAGTCCCTAAAGAATATATCGATTGAATATTAACGCAACCCCAAAACATAATTTTTCCACGGTACGGTTTTAAATCCACATAACCACTCATTCTAGGGCTATCAAGTTCTATAGCATCCAAACCCCATTCGATCAAAACAGGAAGTAAGCGATCTATTTTACCACAACAATGAAGGTGGACATCTAACCCAAGTTTATGAGCTTCATCAATAATGTATTTATAGGAAGTCTCATAGTGTTTTTTAAATGTTTTTGGGCTAAAGAAAGGACCTTGTTGTTCTCCTAAATCATCAACTAACCAGATACCGTGAACAGTAATCCCGTTTTTTATTGCGTTTTTCATTAAATTTACATGGTATTCTGCCACAAATTCTAAGGCCCTTTCTAACTCTTGAGGATGTTTGGCGTGATCTACTAAATAATTATTAAAACCCCTCATTGCTGAAACCACATGAGAAGGTCCTTGGGTTGGAAACAATAGTAAATAATAAGGGTCATCTCCAGCACTATTTTGCATGCTATGCGCTAATGAAAACCTTGTTTTATCATCTGCA
>JAHLWJ010000533.1 GCA_019057975.1 Promethearchaeota archaeon
ATGCTGAATCTTCTGCTTACATAGATTCACCTTTATCGATTGGATCAGGTCAGACGATTAGTGCCCCTCATATGAATGCTATGATGTGTGAATATCTTAAATTGGAGGTTGGAGATAAAGTTTTAGAGGTCGGAACTGGTTCAGGATATCATGCGGCACTATGTGCTGAGCTAGTTGCCCCAAAAGACTCAACTAATCCTGGTCATGTGTATACGATTGAGCGCCATGAAGATTTAGTTAAAAAAGCAAAGGTTAACCTTAAAGAAACTGGTTACGAGAACAGAGTTACAGTTATAATTGGTGATGGTACCTTAGGATATCCCGAAGAAGCTCCTTATGATAAAATTTTAGTAACTGCAGCTTCACCTAAAAAAGTACCTCCACCGTTACGAAAACAACTAAAAGACGGAGGTATTCTTTGTATTCCTGCAGGATCTAAGGGTTTTGGTCAAGATTTGTATATCATTAAAAAGCATGGGGAAGATTATGATACAAAAAGAATTACTGGAGTTCGATTTGTGCCATTAATTGGAAAATATGGGTTTGAATCTTAAATCTTCTTGTATAAATATCTTTTTTGCTTGTTAGTTAACTCTCTTTTCTTTAAACATGCTCGAATTTGGCTTACATAATTTGATCTTTCAATACAAGATTTTAAATGATCATCACAGCAATTCCAGCTCAAACAGTCATACGCAGACTCATTATCTTTTCTCATATTTTATACACCTGATTTAGGAAAGGTTTGTGCTACATTCAATAATATCTAAAAAATTAAGCTATAAGAATGTTCGATTTATTAAATAACAGAAAATAGGAATAAATTAATTACAATTTATAATCTCCTAATATTTTAGAGTTATATTTACTAAACTACTGGAAATAAATATAAGAAACAAGCTATTTCTCAAATTTTTTTTTAAGTTTTTCTTCAATCAGTTTCTTTCGGACATTTTTGATGTATTCATTATTTTCAATATTATTTTTTACAGAATTGCTTTTATATCTCCAGCCATTGCGTTTTCCATCATGATTAGTTCCCATAGTCTATGAAACCTCTAATTTTTATATACTCCTATTTGATATTAGTTCCTTAATATATTTAAAATATAGTTAAACCGACGAAATTCTTCCTAATATCAATAAATTTGTAATTTTTAGGAAAATATAAATACTAAAAAGTCTTTATTTTGAGGTGAAATTCAAAACTCTTTTCAAATTTAAAAAGAGGACTTACATTTATTCCTTGATATATCTTTCTATAACCCTCATCTGTATATACATAGGCGATAATTGGGAATTTATAAATTTTAACTGAATCTAAGTCGCTAGAAATATCAAATTCTACACTTACATCGTAAAATTCATCATACGCTTTAAAATGTGTTCCCTCATATTGAAAAGGATCTAAAAGATCCCTCTCTTCCTCACCATTCAATTCTAATTGGTTGCTTTCCCATTGGAATTTATTGTAATTTATTGTGTCTCCATTGAAGAAAAAGGGAATATCTATTGCAATGTTTAAATATTTGATAATCCGTTTAAGAATTTCTTCTTGACCAGAAATTTCTTCGAAATTAATTCTCACAATAATCTCAATTTCATTATCTTCTACATAGATATCTTTTGTAATTCTGACTGGATTTCTGTTATCAGTATCGGTGTCTTTTACACTCCCAACCTTTTCCATCTCTAATATTGCTATTTTTCCTTCTTTTTCACTGCTAGTGACTTTAAAATCTCCATTTACAAAATTTCCGAATTCATGGTATTTATCCGATTGAAGATGTTCGATTGTCACATCATCATGTAAAAATCTCAGACGGAACATGCTTCTTCTAAATCTATCAACTAATACTTCGTAAATTTCTAACTTTTTACTTTCATGATAAGCCTCAGGCCATCTTGTCATAGTATTCAATAAATTATATGATTTTGGCTTATAATCCAGTTCAAAAAGAGTGCCACCATCATTAGGATCAATATATAGATTATAAATATCTGATTCAATAATATATTCAGTTTTACTGTTTTTATTGAAATCAACGGGTGTTATGTAAATATATGATGTTAAATTTGGATTAATAAGGGCATTTATTGTATCAATTAACTTTTCAGCGTTTATTAAATGCGTGTAAACAGAAAACCTTAAGAATTGTAAATAAACACCCCCAAATAGACCATGCCAATAACAGTCATTAGACTGGGCTTTATGAATTTCATCCCATGCGTCATTTATTTTATTTAAAATGATGGAAATGATATTATCATCTTGAATTTTTACTAAGTTTTCTTCAGTGTAAATGAGTTTATTTCTAACATAAAGCATTTTTTTATGCATATTATTTGATTCAGGGTACTTCACAAAGAAATATCTCCAAAATCCTCCCTTTAAAAATTGATATGTCTCCTTTTTGGTCTCATCGGCCTTCATAGTCTTTTTAATCTTTTTGAAATTCTTGCGAATTTGTGTTTGTAAGCTCCACACCTCCATACGGTCATAACTTGCGGTCGGAAGATACATCAAACCTCTTGCTGGGAACTTTTCTATATATTCCGTTAGAGTTATGGATTTTATCCAAGAATTACTTCTAATTTGTTCTAAAAAAGCGGGAATGAACGGTTTTCCATTATCCCCCTCATCATGACCCTGTCCCTCTACATAGCATATTTGGTGAGTAGTTCCCCACACGCCAACCTTTTCGGCATCCGACATTAACAGAACAATTCTATCACCATTTTCATCAGCCAATTTTTTTAAATAATCAATAGAGTAATAGGTTGGTTTCCAAGGTGTTAAATATCTTAGCTCTTCATTAATTGCAAAGACACGTAATGTCTTCCCTTCATCTTCCGTTACATACGAGTATAGAGTCTCTTCTTCTGTTATTCCTGCCGATCTAAAATGATTATCATCAACAATCACATATTTTAATCCAGCATCATATAAAAAGGAGGGATAATTGGGTTCCCAAACTCTTTCCGGTAACCAGGCAGCTTTAACATCTAAATCAAATTCTCTTTTGATTAAATCAGATAATTTTTTGATCTGAGCAACTCTGTCTCTATAAGGTATCATAGCAAAAATTGGTTCATAATACCCCCCACCTATTATCTCGATTTGTCCCCTTTTTATCATGGTTTTTAATTTTTCTATGAATTCAGGCTTATTATCTAAAAACCATTCTAACAAATAGCCTGAAAAATGTAATGTTATTTTAACGTCTGGGAATTTGAAAATATTATCAATAAGGGGGTCATATGATTTTTTATAGGCATTCTCTAAAACCCAAGGGGAATTGTCTAGAGGTTGGTGAAAGTGAAAGATAATGGGTAAATGAATACTTTTTTCACTCATATTTATGAACTCACATTTTTATAGTAGTTAAATATAAGTAAAAGATTTTTACTTATAAAAGATAACTAAT
>JAHLWJ010000106.1 GCA_019057975.1 Promethearchaeota archaeon
AAGAAATCAAATACATTAGAAGGATACAACATTTTTGAAACTTACAAAGAAAAGGGAATTGAGAACATTGAGACAAAGGGAAAGGATGATGTGTTTTATTATATTGGTTGTGAATCAATGAAATTCCCAGAAGTTATAAAAGCAAACATAAAAATTTTAAAGACTGCTGGAATTAAATTTTCAACTAATTTAGATAAAAAAATATGTTGTGGAGGACCTGCTTTCAATATAAGAGATATGGAAACTGCTATAGAATTTGCTAATAAAAACAAAGAACTTATTGAATCTACAGGAGCTAAAATTATTATATCAGACTGTCCAGGTTGTATTTTAACCTTAAAGGAGAGATATGAGAAAGCTGGAGTTAAAATTGAAAAAGAGATTATTCATACTACTCAATATTTTATGAAACTAATTAATGAGGAAAGGATAAAAATTACTAAAAATATTCCTGAAGAATATAGGAAAATAACGATACATGATCCATGTTTGATTGCAAGAAACCTAAATGATACTGAATCAATAAGAAATATTCTTGGTAATATTCAAGGTTTAGAACTCGTCGAACCAATTTACAATAAAGAATTTACTCACTGTTGTGGTTGGAGTGGAACAGTTCATTTGGCAGATAGAGACTTAGCTATTAAACAAGCTCAGAATCGAGTTAATGAATTAAAAGAGACCGGAGTAAATATATTTATATCAGCATGTCCTCTCTGTGAGTTAGGCTTAGCATACGGTTTGAAAGAAACAGAAAAAGAGAAATATAATATATTAGATATATCTGAAATATTAATAAAAGTATTATAAAAAATATCAAATTAAAAAATTTGTAAAGAGTCGTATCATGAGCGATTTAATATGTGTTTTTGATGTTGGAACAACTGGAGCGAGAACTGTTGTGTTTGACATCAATGGAAAAGAAATAGCAAGAGATTATGAAGAATATCAAATTCCTAAACAACCGGTAGGAATTTCAGAACAAGATCCCCTTATCTGGTGGAATGCCATAAAAAAAACTTGTAATTACGTTTCACAGAAAGTCAATACTAATGATATCGTAGGTATTTCTGTAGCATCTCTTAGAGAGACATTAACCGTTATAGATGATAAAGGGAATCCTTTACATCCTGCCATAACATGGATGGATGATAGAGGGGAGCCAAGTGCTAAAGAATGGGTTGAACAAGATGGTGGAACAAGAAGATCATTACCTAAGATTGTATGGTTGAAAGAAAATAAACCAGAAGTTTATGAAAAAATATCTAAAATTGCTTTCGGAGATACAATCATCTATAATAAATTATGTGATGTATTCATAACAGATTATACTAATGGGACTTTCGGAATTCTTAATTTAGAAACGTTGAAGTGGGATGAGGGATTGTCAGAGCGTTTTAATATCCCCATTGATTTATGGCCTGAACTATACCCCCCTGGAGAGGTTGTTGGTGAACTTTCTATCCAGGCAGCAAGAGAATTAAGTTTGCCAAATAATATCCCCGTGGTTATGGGATGTGGGGATCAACAATGTGCTGCATTAGGATTAGGAGTTATTGAAGAAGGTCAAGCTAAAATTACTACAGGGACTGGAACTTTCGTTGATTATGTTACTAACAGGCCTATTAAGCCTGCTGGAGATGTTCCTATTTTTTCTTTCCCTATACCTATCAAGGGAAAGTGGACTATTGAAGGTGCAATGCCAGGAACAGGAACAGCTATGAAGTGGTTTAAAGACAATTTTTCTCAATTGCAAATTAAAGAGAGCTATGAAAAACAGATCGATGTGTATGATATCTTAGCAAAAGAAGCGTCAACGATTCCAGCTGGTAGTGAGGGATTACTTTTTATACCATTGTATATGTTTAAAAAGGGTACGATTCATGGTCTAGGATGGAATCACTCGAGGGGTCATATGATTCGAGCAATCATGGAATCTGCTGCGTTAATAGCTCAAATGTACCTCCAAATGTTGGAAGCAATGGGTGGTGCAAAAGTCTCAGAAGTTAGAGCAGACGGAGGGGCTATGAATAGTCCATTATGGGCACAAATCCTAGCAGATATAACACAAAAAAAAATCCTTATACCTGAAGTAAAAGATGGTGCTGCAATGGGTGCCGCAATATTAGGCTTTTATGGTACAAAGAAATACGATAATCTTGAAACAGCTGTTGATAATATGGTGAGATTTATTGACACTAAGGAACCTATTAAACAAAATGTTAAGATTTACAAGAAATTAAATAGGATTTTTATGCCAACCCTATTAGAACTTCATGAGAAAAAAAGAGTCACAAAAGACTTATAATTTTTTTTTTATAGTTTATTTTCACTTTTGTTAACTTTCTTTCTATTTTAGAAAAGTATTTTTTGATTCCTTTATTTCAAAAATTATATAATATAATAACATCTTAGATCCATGCCATACATCAAGAACCAAGAGGGTTATAATCTATATTACGAGAACATCAACCCAGGTTCAGATTGTAGCATCATTTTACTACATGGATTTGCCTCATCTGCTTCATTCTTTAAATCACAAATAAAAATGTTAAAAGATAATTATCATATAATTGCTTTTGATGCATTGGGGCATGGAAGGAGTGAGCATCCTAAGGAATTAAACCTCACAAAAAATCTAAGATACGACATTATTAGAGATTTAGAAGATCTTTTAAGCTTCTTAAGAGTAGATAAAAAATTTGGAATTATAGGGCACTCTCTTGTTGGAGGGATGATTGGGCAATTATATACAATGAAACATCCGGATAAGATTAGATTCCTTATCTTGTTGAATTCAGGATATATTATAATAGACAATGTAATTAGAAATATATTCTATAATTTACTCCCTTACTTCATTCGTATGAATTTTTTGGATGTTGTAGCGAATTCCATTGAGAAAATCTTAGATAAAACTATTCCTTACATAATTACTGCTTTATCAGATTCTTTAGCAGGAATTAATTTAACCAAAGACGAATTATATATGAAAATTGAAGATCAAATCTTTAATATGATAAATGAAATAAATGAATATGATCCTTCTCATATCAGTTGTCCAACTTTAATAATTGGTGGGAGGTTAGATAATTTTGCACCTGAACAGATGTCTGAAGAGCTACATAAAAAAATTCCTCATTCAACCCTAAAAATCATTGATATGGCAGGTCATTTTGCCCCTGCTCAAAGAAAAGATGTTATTAATGGTTTAATATGTGAGTTTATTAGAGATCTTTAGTGAATATAACACATAGGATTGTTTAATCACATATTATTGAAAAATTATGAATAATATTTCAGAACTGAATGATTCAAATACACCAATTTCATTTTTTAAAGAAAATGTAAAATTGTTTGTTAATAAACGTAATTGGATTAAATACCACACCCCAAAAAATCTAGTACAAGCAATAAATTGTGAAGCGGGTGAGCTTTCTCAATTACTACTTTTTAAAGATTATAAACAGGAAGATATTTGGGATGATAAAAAGCTTCTAACAAATATTTCTGACGAAATTGCAGACGTTTTTATATATTTAATTAGTCTCATCAATTTGTTGGATTTGGATTTAAGCCAAGCGTTTGAAAAAAAAATGGAAAAAAATAATACAAAATATAATACTAAAGAATTTAATAGCGGATTGTATTATAAAAAGTAAAAAAAGTAAAGATGTGGTTACTATTAATAAAGAACTCTTAGCTCCATGTGGATTATATTGTGGTGTTTGTGCTATTTATATTGCTCATAGAGATAATAATCTGAGATTTAAAGAACGTCTTGTAAAGGTATATCAACCTTTTTCAAAAACAGTAGAAGATGTTAAATGTGGAGGGTGTCTTTCTGAAAACCAAGAAGATATATTTGGATATTGCCAATTATGTCCTATAAGAGATTGTATAAAAAGTAAAGGAATAGATGGATGCTATCAATGTGATGATTTTCCGTGTAAATTTATAGAAAAATTCCCAATACCCGTTGGAAAAAAGGTAATTTTAAGAGCAATTCCAAGGTGGAAAGAATTAGGGACAGAAAAGTGGGTTGCAGAAGAAGAAAAAAGATACCACTGTCCTGAATGTGATAATCAATTGTTTCGGGGCACAAAAAGATGCAATAAATGTGGGATTTCTGTAGATGTGGACTGAATCACTTTATTTTCTTAATTGACAAAAAAGTTTTTTAGCCACAGGATAATATCCTTAATTTAAGAAATCAAGAAAAAAGTTTAAAAAATTGAGTGAGATAAATTCAAATAGAGTTGAAATAGTAGATAAAATCTCGCCCCATGGTTGTGTAGCTATTTATTCAGCATGTTTTATACCGATTTCCTTACTTATTACTATAGCCACTCTATTTCAAGCAGAGCCCCCTAATAAATATTTAATAATTCCTATGTTCGCTGTAGTTGTTTTCATTGGTATTTTAATCTTTCATTATGAGAAGAAGTTGAGGACAAAATTTTGCAAATTTAATATATCAGACGAAAAAATTGAAATCTTTATTCCCCCAGGACCTTGGTTTGAGATTAATTGGTCAGATATAACGGCAGTTTTTGTTGATAAAATTTATAAGCGTACAAGGATCCCGAGTACCTATCCTTTTGATGTGTTTCCTAAAATAACTTTTTCATGTAAAGGAGAATTAGTTGGAACTATTCAACTTCGAAAATTTCATTCTTCAAAAAAAAAAGAGATAATAAAGCTTCTAAAGAGTTATTCAGATAAGCTGAACAAGAATTATATGGGATTACAGTCAAGGAAAGGTATGAAAGATATATAAAAAACCTTGGTTTAAACTTAGTTGGGCGGATATTAGAGGTGTTTCAGTAACAAGAATTACTAAACATTTATGGTATATGCGTCATTATGTTTTGGTAAGCTTGCCATAACTTTGCATCGTACCTAGTAGAAGGAAGTAGTGCACCTAAATCTGATTTCTGGAGATGGTACTTGAACACATATCTACGGGAAAATAAATATCCATAGACTCTAAATTTAAATATAAAAATTTTCTATTTTTTTATAATGAGATCACAAAAATGGAAAGTAATATCCTTAAAAAATCCTAAATTACGTTTGATTAGGACAAGCCTACGTGTGATCTTGAGTAAATCTATCGATAAAGAGATCACTCGATTAGGCTATTTAAGAGATCTTTATAGAGAAAAACGTTTAGATGGAAAACTCGTTCCCTCACAAGAAAGAAGAGAAAATGAGCTCATTAATAAAAGTAGTGACCTACTCCAAGCATTAACACGTTCTATTCTTAATTGTGGAGGGGATGCTACATGCATTTCATTTGAGAAGAATAAATTATCTCCTGATATTGCGACTCTTGGTGAGGATATGGTCTGGAATCCAGTTCTTAAGAGATGGAATTGTATTAACTGTTATAATTATAAATATAAAACTAAAGCTCAGAAAGAAATTCTTCTAGATATAGTTAGACAGGGAGAAGAAGAACAAAGGAGCTTTGATGTTTGGTTTTCTAAGCAAATAAAAAAAGATTGATAAATGAAAGCCAGTCAAAGAGTTATAAAGCAAGCTCATTGATTTATATAGTTGTTGTCTTTTTAGAGCCTAAGACTAAAGCTTCTGATAGCTAGACTGAAGGAAATTGGACAATAGGAAAGATTTTTTCTTTTATATTTTATATAAGTTCACTATCAATTGAACTCATGCTAAATTTATTAATTAAACCATTAATAATTTTTTTAACATATTAAAAAAGAATTTTTATGGTTTTTTCAATTATTAAAAGACATGGAAGCTAAAACAGTTGAAGATAGGATAAAAGCACAGTTAAATTTTACATTGAAAGAGACCAACTTTCCAGCTTTAGGGAAATTATATCGAGGGAAGGTTCGGGATAATTATATTAAAGAAGACAAGAGGATAATCATTTCCACAGACCGCCTAAGCGCTTTCGATCGCGTTATTACTACAATTCCTTTCAAGGGACAGATGTTAAACCAGATCTCTTCCTTCTGGTTTGAAAAAACTAAAAATTTAGTAAAAAACCATATCATTGAAGTACCAGATCCAAGTGTTTCGGTCGTTCATCAATGTCAGACTCTTCCCGTTGAAATAATCGTTAGAGCATATATTACGGGTACTGCATGGCGTAATTATTTAAAAGGTGAGCCCACTTCAGGGATAATGCTACGGAAGGGTTTAAAAAAGAATCAAAAATTGGATGATATTCTAGTCACACCCTCAACGAAAGCTGAATCCGGGCACGATATTTATATCTCCAAAGAACAGATTATAAGAGAGAACATGGTAAAAGAAGAAATTTATGAAAAAATGGAAGAAGCTGCATTGAAATTATTCAAATATGGTCAAGAGTATTGTAAGAAAAATGGACTTATCATGGTTGATACTAAATATGAATTTGGATTAAAAGATGGAGAATTAATGGTTATTGATGAAATTCATACTCAAGACTCATCAAGATTTTGGGTAATAGAGTCATATGAAGGGTTTTTTGAAAAAGATGAGGAGCCCGATATTTTAGATAAAGAAATATTTAGAGGATGGCTTATGGACACATATCCGAAAATCTTTCCTGATATTAAGCCTGACGAAGAAATCCCTCCTATATCAGAGGATATTAAAATAGATTTAGCAACGAGATATATGAGAAATTATAAAAAAATTACAGGATCGGATTTTAAAGCAGAAGTTGCAGATGTAAATCAAAGGATCCTTGAAAATTTAAAGGAAACTAACTATTTATAGAATTTAAGAAAACTTTAAATAATAAATAATAGTATTTAATTGTATTATGTTAACTTTAATTCTTTTATTTCTTGGTTTTGCACTATTTTTACTCAGCTTTATCTTTATAATGCTTGATATTAAAAATTATGAAAATAATCGGTATAAAGATTTAAAAGGAAATGAATTGCCTAAGCGTAGTTCACAAAGTTTACTATTCGGTCTTTTAGCCTTATTACTTGCTGTAATTACTAGCTTAGCATACATGTAAATTTTTACTTCTTTATAATAAAAGTCTGAGAAAATACTTTTATAAGATTAAAATAAAGTTCTTCTACTTCCATATGTTGTTCTTTAATGTTTTAGGATTTGCTTAAGGTAATAGCTTAAAAAAGAGTGAAAGCAAATGTGTTCTAGCTGTTTTTGTCGAAGGCAATTATTTTTAAGTTAATAAGAATTAATAATAATATATACAACCTCTCTTTTCATAAATGGATTGCCTAGAATTTATTTCACTTAAAAAGATAAAAAATTTACTAATTCCTTCTTGAGAATGATGCAAGCTAATTTTATAGTCGAAATCATCATGACTAATAAAGAAATGGCAAGAGATCCTGTTGGTGCAACCATAAAACGTGATCTCCTATCCAAAAAAGGTTATGATATGATTTCAAATGTTCGCAGTGGTCAATATCTTCGTATTCATATTTCTGCTGAAAATGAAGAAAATGCAAAAGAAATTATAGAAGATATGTGTAATAAATTAAGAATATTCAACCCGGTAACTCAAAATTTAAAGATTTTAAAAATTCAAAAAGAGTCTTAAATAATTATGAGTGTTAGAATAGCAGTTATAGAAATGCCGGGGAGCAATTGTGATTTAGATACAATACACGTTTTAAATAATGTGGTTAATCTTAAAGCTGAACTTATATGGCATAATCATTTTAAAGAAGCGAATTATGATGCAGTAGTGATACCTGGAGGTTTTGCTTTTGGGGATTATTTAAGAGCTGGTATTATTGCGGCCCATAGTCCTGCTATAGATGAGGCAAGAATAATGCTTAAAGATGGAAGACCTGTAATAGGTATCTGCAATGGATTTCAGATTTTAACTGAAGCTCAGTTTCTTCCAGGCGCATTATTAAGAAATGACTCTCTCAAATTTATTTGCAAATGGGTAAATCTTAAAGTAGAAAATAATAAAACAGCCCTTACTTATAATATGAAGTTAGGTGCTGTAATTGATATTCCAATTGCTCATGCGGAAGGACGATATTATGTTGATAATCTAAAAGAATTAGAAGAAAATGATCAAATTGTATTTAGATATGCTACTGAAGGAGGAAAACTAACAGAAGAAGCAAATCCTAATGGATCCTTAGATTATATTGCAGGAGTATGCAACCTAGAACAGAATTGTATAGGATTGATGCCTCATCCAGAACGGGCATCAGAAGCAATTTTAAGCCCAAAGGGAACTACTCATGGAAAATTATTTTTTGAATCTATAGTTGAATTTATAACTCGGAGGATCTCCTAGTGACTAAAGTAAAATTGAATGGAAAAGAAGCAAACATAGAGATGACTGAAGGAGAGTTTGAAAAAGTAAAAGAATTATTGGGTAGGGAGCCAAGTATTACTGAACTTGGTGCCTTTGATGTGATGTGGTCTGAACATTGTTCCTATAAATCATCCCGCCCAAAATTGAAATTATTTGAAGATGCTGAAGAAAATTATAATTATGTTTTAGCTGGTCCTGGTCAAGATGCGGGAGTAATTGATATCGGTGATGGATATGCATTAGCATTTCGAATTGAGTCTCACAATCATCCTTCTGCTATTGAACCATATCATGGCGCAGCAACGGGTATTGGAGGAATTATCCGTGATGTCCTCTGTATGGGAGTTCGACCAATCGCTCTTCTCGATCCATTAAGATTTGGTACTCTAAAAAATAATCCACATTCACAATGGTTATTTAAATATGTCGTTAAAGGTATTGCTGATTATGGGAATTGTACTGGTATTCCTACTATTGGTGGAGAAGTAGAATTTGATGACAGTTTTGAAAGTAATTGTTTAGTAAATGTAGCTTGTATAGGATTAGGAACAATAGAGGATTTCAATCATGCTCCAAGCAGAGCTTATAATCCTGGTGATTATGTAATCTTAATGGGGGGATCTACAGGAAAAGATGGAATTCATGGAGTAACTTTTGCTTCTCGAACTCTAACTGAAATGTCAGAAGCAGATAGACCGGCAGTTCAGATTGGTGATCCATTTACCAAAAAGATGATTATTGAAGCAACTTTGGAAGCTGTAAAGACGGGGTTTGTAAGAGGATTAAAAGATCTTGGTGGAGGAGGGTTAACTTGTGCAACAAGTGAATTAACGGGGGATGGAAATACAGGAGCAAATGTAGATTTGAGAAAAGTATTTACAAGAGAACCAGGAATGACTTCTTATGAGATAATGCTCTCTGAATCACAGGAACGAATGGCTTTTATTGTTAAACCTGAAGGGCTAGATACAGTTCTTGATGTATTTAGAAAATATGAAGTGGCGTTTGCTGTTATCGGTAGAACAGATGACTCAAAAGTACTTAAAGTTTTTGATGAAGAAAATCTGGTTGTAAACATGCCTGCAAAAGCTCTTTCAGAGTCCCCAACTTTTAAACGGGAAGAAAAAAGACCAGATTATTTAGATGACTTATTATCTCAAAAAACACCAAAAACTTCTTTAGGTTTAGATGAAATAATTTATAAATTAATTGCTTCAGAAAACATCTGTAGTAAAGAATGGGTTTACCGTCAATACGATCATGAAGTTGGAATTCGATCTGTTGTAAAATGTGGCGAAGGAGATTCAGGTATTCTTAGAATAATAGGTACCGATAAATTTATTGCTGCAAGTGTAGGTGTGAATTCAAAACATTGCTTTTTGGACCCATATGAAGGTGTTAAAGGAGCTCTAGTTGAAGAATGCGGGAATGTTATAGCAAATGGAGCAAAGCCCATGGCAATGGTAAATTGTTGTAACTTTGGGAATCCTGAAATACCTGAATCATTTTGGTATTTTTCTAAAGCTGTAGACGGTATGAATGACTTTTGCAGAACTTTTAAGATTCCAATTGTAGGTGGTAATGTATCATTTTATAATGAAGATGAAGTTAAAAAAACTGCAATTAAAGCGACACCTATGATTATGATAGTGGGTATCATAGAAGGCGAAAAAAACATTATTACTCTTCCTTTTAAAGAAGAAGGTAATGATATTTTTCTAATAGGCGAAACTAAAACTGAATTAGGAGGATCAGAATACCATTCTGTCATCCATAATATTGAAGGTGGTGTTCCTCCAACTGTAGATGAAGAGAAAATAAAAGCCATATGGGATTTTCTTTTTGAATTATATTATCGAAATCTTGTGAAAGCAAATCACGATGTAAATAAAGGTGGTGTTGTAATTACAATTGCGGAGATGTGTTTTAAAAATAAATTAGGAGCAAATCTTGATTTTACTAATTGTTATGAAAAAAAATTAAGAGATGATGAATTTCTGTTTTCTGAATCAGTTGGCAGATTTGTTATTGAAACAAATCCAAAAGATCGTGATCTTATAGTTGATCTTGCTACACAATTTAAGATAGATATTAAAAAAATTGGTATGCTAATTTCAAAACCAGAAATTACAGTTAGTGGAATTATATCAAAACAATTCAAACTCGACTTAGTGAAGATCAAGAGATTATACGATTCTACAATACCCAACTTAATGGATATTTAATCATTTCGAAGATTTTGAATCGAATTCATTTATGAAAATCTGTTAAAAATTATGTTTATATTGTTCGTTCTTCAAGAACATTTTTAAAAAAACCAAAACTTTGAAATATTTATATGATTTAAATACAATGTTAGATACTTAGGTGATTTAGAATGGTTCGGGCAAGAGCATGCATCAAATGTCGCGAGTATATAGTCATTCATCCTGATAATCCAATAAATCAAGTCGACATTAAAAAGTTTGAAAGAAAACATATATCTCACACCATCATGACAGTAGATCTTAATGAAATAAAAGGAGTTTACGCACCTTCAACTAATAATGACGGTCCTCAGACAACAGACGAAAATGTCTAATATTTTCTAAATATAATATAAAAAAAAGAAAAAAAATTTAACATTTAAAACTAATTTTCTATTTTAGTACCACACCATTTACAGAAACTTTCGGTTCCTGAAAGCTTGCTACCACAGAGAGAACAAGATTTAGCTTCTGCAGGAGTAGTCACTGAAGTACCACCGATTTTTCTTCCTTCTACTTTTCCACCACATTGAGTACAGAATTTTGATGTAGGTTTAATTGGAGCCTTGCATCGTATACAGTTAGTTACTTCTTTTACTTCTTCTACTCCTACTTCTTTCGTGACTTTTTTATATGGTGATACCTTAGAAGTCGACTTTATTGGTTCTTTTAGTTTCAACTTCTTTTGACCACTTCTTGCTATTAAAGTAGCGATCACCAGAATAATAGCCACTACTAAAATAATGATTAAGATCCATTGAATATCAAGCCATCTCTCACGAGAGGTTATTCCTGTATCATATGTCACATCAAAAGTAATTGAAGTAGATTCATCAGGAGAATTCATTGGATCAAAATAAACAAAGAAATACCAATTTCCTGAATTGGGTACGTTAAATGTTTGTTGGGGTATAAAGTCTGTATTGTTATCATGAAAATCAGCTGCTGTAAAATCTATAACACCAGTAGCACTAAAATCTACAGTAAAATCGACATCTACATCGGGACCATCTTCATTGTACCAAACCACATAATAATCCTGAGCTTGGGAAATCACTAATAAATCTGCTTCTGCCATTGTATTCGGCTCATCTACGTAAAACGACGGCGAGCCACCTTGATCCCACAAATACATATCATGCGCGTCGGCAATGAAAAAATCTAGTGACTCAGACGAATTAAAATCATAATAAATTATAGAATCTGGTCTTAGAAACAGCCAGACAGACTCCCAATCGCCGCTTTGAACAGTAATTGGCCCTATTTCAGTTATATCCGCCGTCATAGTAGGAAAAGATTCAAAAGGTTTATCCCAGATAGCAAAATTAATAAGACTAGGTGATGAGTCAACTGAAAAGGTGATATCATTCCCCTGTTCAATATATTCATATTCATACCAAAATTCATTAAAATATAACGTTTCTGTAGAGCGGTAATTTACTTTACCTCCTACATCAGCATCACTAAATGGAAACAAAAGTGCAACCCCTGCAAAAGGAAGAATGATTAAAGCAAGGATAATTATAGATAATATACCACCTCCAATATACATAGGAGAATAATACCAGGGTCGATAATAACGTCCGGCCCACCATGGGGAGTACCACCATCTATAATACCAGGGTCGGTGATAATACCACCAAGGACGATAATATCTCCTATGAGGTCTATATGATGTATGTCTATATGGACCACTTGGTGAGCGAGATACTATACGGTTAGCTCCAGTTCTTCCAAAAGGTCTCCCACTAGTTCTAATATTTCCCATTCGACCTCCAAATCCCCCACCTCGGGAACCACCACCCCGGAAACCACCACCGAATCCCCCGCCTCGAAAACCTCCGCCTCCTCTTCCTCCACCCCCTCGGGGCATTTTTTATGTTGACACCTCACCTGTTTTAACTTCCGGACTTTTTATTCCACGAAACATATAGTCTCGATTGATGGCTAAGAGAAATAATATCATCGAAATAATTGACATTGTTAATCCAACAGGATCAATTGTAATAATAGGTTGTGTCGTAATTGCAAAAGCTATTCCAAATAGGATCCACTCAAAAGCCATAAAGAACACAGCTAATCCAGGTACTACAGTTTTTATTATCCATCCAGTCTGCAAATTTCTAGTATCAGAAAAACTCGTATAAATTATTGAAAACAAACCAACAATACTAAAAATCAACAATAAAATGCTAAAAACATCTATTACTATCCATATTGGATCTTTTAAGTCAATAAAAGGTATCAAAACCCCAGCTCCCCTTACATCAAATAATGTGAAAAACACTGTTGGATCTCCAAGAGGTACGCTCCCCAGTAGACTTGAGAGATCACTATATTTTCCTGTAAAAAATCCAAAAATTCCTGCGAGGGGTAGAAGTATACCAAGTGTAAATCCTATTATTACACACACACTAGCAAACCAAAACTCTGCTGCTTTCGTATTTCTTACTGGAATAAGCCCAATTTCATCTATATTCTGATCAGGAATGAAACTCCAGCAATCATGAATAGAACATACTCCAACAAGTTTTTCATTTTCGATAACTGGTATGACATTCACGTTTAAATCACGCATTCTCGTAAATGCATCAGTAACAGGTGTATCTATATTCACTGGCGTTATTTTATACATTGTTGAAATAACTTTCTCAGATTTCCCGTCAATTCCTTCTGCTACAACATTTTGAACTATATCAAAATCAGCGATAACTCCAAGCACTTTTTGTGCCTCTCCTTCAACTACCACTAAATCTGGAACTCCCAATTCCTTCATTTTTTTAGCTGCTTCTTGAATTGTTGCATTTGAGTCGATTACTCCATATTCATCGTCAATTACAAGATCTCGTACAAAATATTCACTTTTTGTTAATGCCATGGATTATGCATCTCATTTTTATATTAAATTAAGTTTCTACGAAACATACGAGAAGTAGAATATATAAATCTTTTTGTTAAACCAAATTAATCAATTAAATAAAAAGAATAATAAAAATTGGACTATATATCTTTTAAATATTGTAATTTGTGATAAGTGAAACTCATTACTTAGGATTTCATTTTAAAAGAATTCCTTTAAAGAACTAAAAGAATCAATTATTTTATAGGGACTAATTTGAGATTTATCAGATTCAAAGAATTGTCCCTTACCAGTTCTTACTAAAATCCCCTTAATCCCCGCA
>JAHLWJ010000534.1 GCA_019057975.1 Promethearchaeota archaeon
TTTTATAATTCCGAAAATTAAATATTAAATTTTAAATTTGTCATAAATGATTTTCATAAACAGATGTATTTTTTTTATAATTAGATTGTTGAATTTATAAAAATAGATTTGAATAAAGGTAAGAATTGAGTATAAATTTTTTTAAGAAATCGAATAGCCTTAAACTAAGTTAAATATTCCATTGATTTCGTTTTTTAGTTGAATTACGGTAAAGGGTTTTCCGATAAAAGAAATAGCACCTATTTCAAGCGCTCGCCCTTTAATTGAATTATCTGCGCTTGCAAAAAGAATTTTTGTATGGCTATTAATTTTTAGTAATTCTATGGCAGTATCAATCCCATTTTTCACTGGCATCCGATGATCCATTAGAATTAAATCGGGTTTAGTAGAAAAAGACATGAATTTTTCAATGGCTTCTTTTCCATTGCTCGCTTTATCAACGACTTCAAATCCGAAAGTAGTTATCATCATCTCATATAACCTTTGCAAAGATAAATCGTCTTCTACGATAAATATTGCAATCATTTTAGTTCACCTCTGGTATTAAAAGAATAAAAATACTTCCTTTAGTATAATCTCCTTCGACTCTATCCTCTACCCAGATTTGGCCATTATAGTTTTCAATTATTTTTTTGACAAGAGTTAAACCTAACCCTAACCCCATTTTATCTTTTTTTTCGTTATAACCTCTTTGAAAGACTTTTTCTTTCATTTCGGGTAGGATACCAATTCCGTTATCAAAAAATTCTAGTTTAAGATAATAAATTTCATCCTTAAAGACTTTAGAAATTTTTATTATAATCTCGATTAATGGATTTTGATTATGTATTATAGCATTTATTAATATATTTTCAAAAACAACTGGTAATAATTCATTAGTTTTAATGAATAACTTTTTATAATCACACTGAATCTGAATAATTATTTTTCTCTTTTTGTATATTTTGATGAGATTGTTTTTTATTTCTTGTAAAACTTCAATTAATTCGATTTTATTTAATACAAGTTTATGATCCTCAATTTCAGAAAGTTTTCTTATATTAGATACTAAGTTCGTCCCTCTCTTGACTTGGTCTCTTATTATCTCTAACAATTCATCATCATTATCAAGATTTATATCTCCCTGAACATTTAAAGTGAATAACTCAACTGAAGATTGAATATTTTGAAAGATATTGTTTATATCATGAGTAAAAATGTCTTTATAAAAATTAACATGATTATAAGCTTCACGATATTTTATTTCAGATTGTTTTAATTTTTGTTCTGTATTTTTTCTTTTTGTAATATCTTGCATTAAAAATTGTATCACTGTTTCTTTCCCAATTTCTGATAAAGAAGCAATAGCGCTAACCCATATTTTATCTCCAATTGATCGATGTATTGGAAACTCAAACGATAAATTTTTTTTGTCTTTTTTTATTTTTTCAAGGATACTTTCGAATAATTGAATAAGGGGTTTATCTTTTTCGTGGTAACTCCAAAATTCTCTAAAATTTTTTCCGATTATATCGTCTTCTAATGTGTGTTTCGATAAAAACAAATTTGTAGCTTTATTGCAATCCAATAAATTTCCATCTAAATCAAAAATTCCTATGGAAAAAGGAGAACTCTCAAATAAGAAACGATATCTTGTTTCTGATTCTTCTAACAATTTTACAGTTTGTTTAATTTTGGTAATGTCACGAGTGACTTCAACAGCCCCTATTATATTTCCTTCGTCGTTTCGCACAGGAAAGCCTTTTACAAGCCAAACTCTCCCATCAGGACTAATATTTTCTTCTGAAACTTGGCTCCCAAGTTCTATGGAAGCACTTACAGAACAATTCTTACAAGGTACATTAGAATTTTGCCAAATAGCATGACATTTCTTTCCAATTAAACGCTCGTGTGTTAGGTTAACAGAATCTGCTGCAGCTTTATTTACCCAAATAATATTATGTTCTTTATCTTGAAATACAATAAGCTCTGAAATGCTATCTAAAATGATAGATTTTTCATTTTCAGCCTTTCTTAAGTTGTTTTTAACTTCTTCTTTTTCTGTAATATCTTCAATAAATACTAAGATTATGTCAGGAGGAATATATTTATAAATAACATAGAGATTTCGAAATGTTCCAGTAGTTTTGTAGAAATAACTCATCTCTTTAGATAAGTCTAATTTATTTTTAAAACAGTTAAAAACATCATCTATAATATCTTGTCTTTTTTTATACAACTCTGTTAATTTTCGTCCTAAAAAACCCTCCATTTTTTCTTCGGCAAATAAATTTGCGGCTTGATTGTAGTCTAATAATTCAAAATCCCTATCTTTATATTTCCAAATATAAGACGGAATCGGAGTTGATTTAAAAAATTCCTTATATATTTCTGGAGTTCCATTTAATTTAGTATCTCTCGCACCTTTTTTTTTCAAAGATAATCAACTTATAAGATTTACTTCTAAATCAATAAAAAGATAACATTAATAGTCGAACATGTTATCAAAATATTACATAAAACATATTTTATTTAAAAATTCGCATTACAAATTTTTGTAAAACCAAAAAAATTCTGTTATCTTTACAATTACTTTATTTGTATTGATTTAAGAAAAATCATATATTTTTCATTCTTTCTTTCTTCAATTATTACTTTTAAACTAAGTTAACTACTCTATTGATTTCGTTTTGTAGTTGAATTACAGTAAATGGTTTTTCGATAAAAGAAATAGCACTTATTTCAAGCGCTCGTCTTTTAATTGAATTATCTGCGCTTGTTAAAATAATTTTAGTGTGGCTATTGAATTTCATCAATTCAATGGTCGCTTCAATTCCATTCTTAACAGGCATTCGATGGTCCATTATAATTACATCCGGCTTAAGCGAGAGGGATTTGAATTTTTCAATGGCTTCTTTTCCGTCGCTTGCTTTATCAACGACCTCAAATCCGAAAATCGTTAGCATTATCTCGTATAACCTTTGCAAAGATAAATCGACTTCTACGATAAATACTGAAACCATTGTACCACAAACTATTATTCAATTAATAATTTCGAAATTTAACTAAAATTCTACTAAACCAGATAATACAAAAAACATTTTTTATTTAATAATTCCCATTTCGATTATAATTAAAATTAGTTTAAAAAATAAAAAAGAAGAAGTAGGAAGAAAAAATTTATCTTTATTTTATTTCTTTAAAAACCTTTTTGAAGAGAATCTTATGCCGATAAACAAGAAAAACAAAGAAAAAACCAATGTTAACGGTAAATGTCCAATAACGATGTAGACAAAAGTGGGTTCTGCTGAGTAGGCAAATAAAACAATAGTTACAACTAAATGAATAATAGAGTTCGCGATGGCAACTTTTCTATTTGGAGACAAAATACCAAAAAGAAAATTAGGAAATAGAAATAAAATTATGATATTTCCAGTT
>JAHLWJ010000535.1 GCA_019057975.1 Promethearchaeota archaeon
AGAGAAAAAGAACCATAACGCTAAACCTCATTTATTTCTCTTTTCTTTTCTTAACTAAAGATTTTTAAAGTGTAAAGATTTTGAGGTACCTTATACAAAATCCACGAGTTTTGTATCTACCCAAAAATTTTTCTTTAAATACTCCAGAACACAAAATATAAAAAACCATAATTTTCAAAATATATTTGAGGAAAAGATAAAAACCTTGCTCAACCATGACTCCTATCGGCCCCCTAGATTTTTGTCTTTTGGTAGTGTAGTGATCTGCACTATATAATCGCCCTCCTCCCCCTATCTGAATTTGTGACCTTCTGCTTAGGTCAAGCTGATAGGAGTCTCCTCTTTCATTAAATCATAACTGTTTGAAAATTTCATTTAAATAATAAAGAATTTAGTAGATTGATAACATCATAAATGAGATGAAACGATTCTCTTAGGAAAATTTAATAAATAAAGTCTAATTGAATCAAATAGAGTTTAATCTTTAACTTATAGAGGAGTTCATAAATGTTAGTTTATCTAAAAGGTGAATATACGATCTTAGGGGGCATAAGCTTTTCCCGAGACGAAAAAAGATTTCAATTCAGCGTACCATTTGAAAATAAACCAGAAGTTGTTATCCATGTAATACCGAGTAGCGAGAGAAATAAAGGAGCAATTGAAGCGTTTCATCAATGTGAAATCACCGAGGAAATGTGGAAAGTATTTCAAAGTGGAGATATCGATGGTAGGGATTTGCCAGAGGAACTGCAAGAAGAACTTTCTGAAATTAAATCTCCCCTTAGCGAAGCTACTCGTAAAGTTTTAGACCTTATTAAGAATAGCTTAAATCAATATGGATTAGATGATAATCTTTTCTCTACTAAGGGAACCTATTGGTCGACAAATCAAACTGATTGGAAACATATTCCTATGAGATTATATGGAAGAATTATACCTTCTACTTATTTATTCTTAGATAAAAATTATGCTAAGAATATTCAAGAATATTTGAATAATAATTTAGAGCCTTTTTTTGCGTCTGCTATGCAATTTTTACACAAGGCAAAGAAAGAAAATCATCCTCATTATAAGTGGATAAATGCTACCATTGCTGCTGAGTTAGCAATTAAAGAATTTTTAAGTCATGAGAAATTAGAATTAAATTTAGAACCACTTTTAATGGAAATACCTTCCCCTCCCATATCTAAATTGTATGGTAAAATCTTAAATTCATATATAGATGAACAATCACCAAAAAGAAAATCAATAATTAAGGGTGAAGAAAAGAGAAATTTGTTGATACATAGACCTAAAGAAATAAAGATTAATTCAAAAGAAGCCGATCAATATGTCAGAGATGTCGAATTTGCTATTTATCACTTATTAAATTTTCTTTACCCTGACGACATGCTTATTTCAATGATATACAAAAGAAAGTTAGGTATAACACAATGTCCTCAATGTAATAAAATTAATGACAGAAAAGAGAGAAAATGCTTCAATTGTAAATCGGAATTAGAAAATAATTGAATTTCTAATAAGTTAAAAAGTTATTAACTTGTAAAAAATATTAAAAAAAAGAAAGTAAAATTAATTGAAATAAAAAAACTAACAAAAAACTTATGTATTTAAAAGATAATATTAAGGATTTAAATGGTCAAAATAATACATCTTCAGATAATTCTTATAAGAAAGATTTTATCTTTAATAGGGTTGCAGTTATTGATGTCGAAACTACAGGGTTAAATCCAATATATGATTTAATTATTGAGATTGGTATTATTGAATTAAATTTAAAAACTGGTGAAACTAAGATCATTTTTGATTCATTTGTAAAAGAACCTAAATTTGGGGAAGAACATAGGGATTCATGGATCTTTGACAACTCCGATATTTCATTTGAAGATATTGAAAATGCTCCATTACTCGATAATTTTAAAGAAGATTTACATGAAATTTTTAAGAAATATCCAACAACAGCATTTAATAAATCCTTCGATTTAGGGTTTTTAAAATATAGAGGGATTAAGATCCTTAAGGAATTGCCATGTATAATGAAGACTGCAACAAATATTTGTAGAATTCTGTTCCCGAATGGAGGAAGTAGATATAAATGGCCTAGTTGCCAAGAAGCATGGGATTATTTTTTTCCAAATAGTGATTACAATGAAAAGCATAGAGCTGCGGATGATGCTATACATGAAGCTAAAATCCTTTTTGAATTAATCTCGCGAGGACATTTTCCTTTTTAAAATAAAAGAAGTTTAAATTGATTATTTAAAAACTATAATCCACACCGTGTTCTAATTTCATTTTCATTATAAATTCGATTACAATTTTCACAAAAATAATTATTTCTCTTATCTAGAATAAAAATATTGCCGCAATCTGGGCACTGAATCTCTATATGAAAATCCTCTGAATTATGATTTTTTAAATCAAATTTATCTAGTTTAGATTTATCATCGAAAGTTTTAATATTCATATTTTCATAGTACCTCACTTTTTTAACTATAAGGTAATTTTATTTTAATTGATTCTAATTTTCAAGATTTATAAAGGAAAATTTCATATATGATATGAGAAATTTTTGTTTGTGCTTATTGCCCTAGTTCTATTAAAGTAATTAAATATAATATGTAGAAAGAGTCAATGAAATTATTGTATTTTTTAAAAATTTTAATAAATTAAAAAAACGTTAAATATCATTATTCTAACGTGTTATCTTAGACTCTTCAACTATTCTCAAATTTTTCTAGATTATACTCTAAGGTTTTGATTAAATATTTTTCTCCAGTCGCACCATTATTCACCAGTACCAATCTGTTTTCTAATTGGGTAAGCATCTGCCGCTCGAAAGGATCTTCTGAAAAGAGCGTATTATGGGGGTAATCCTGTCTAAAAACAACCTTTATACTCGGTTGAGAGGCAGCATCCTCAAACAACTGGGAAGGAGACTGGTCCGCAATAACAAATCCAACCCCTCGGCTTCGGTATTCCTTTAACAATTCAGAAAAGATTTTTGCCATCTGTTCTTTCATGATGAAATCCGCATCATCACTGTTATTGGTAATTGGTTTTTCCAATATAGCATGGGCTTCATCAATAACAATGAGAAATTTTAACTTCTCAACTTCACTATCCTTTGTCATAGTTCTTACAAGCTGAAAAATCGCATTTACAACAAGCATGTTTATAAATTTACTACACATAGATAAATCTAAAAACACATTATTGCCATCCAGCCAATTCACAACCCATTTCGGCAATGTATCAGTTATTTTTAAAACATTTTGAACTTTATCTTCATCAAAAACATTCATTCGATTTCGGAAAACCTGCAATAAATTGGCTTGTTCTTCAGGACCATATGGATTTTTTTTAACATATCTTTCCACAGCCCTTAGTAAATCAATAAAAAATTCAGGTAATTT
>JAHLWJ010000536.1 GCA_019057975.1 Promethearchaeota archaeon
TGCTTAAATTCAGAAGGAAAGGAATCTTACAAATATTGAAGGAAGAAGGCTATACTTTTAAACTCAATAAATAAAATCTTTTATTTAAATATTTATCCTCTAATTTTTGGAAGGTCTATTTTTTCCACATTTCAAGATATCATGTAAAAATTGATTTTTCTAAAATTTCAAGATATTAGAGGACAATTTAATCTGTCCCGATTATTCCTAATTATCAAAATATTTTAACGTAATAGTTAGGGTCATTAGAAGTCCAATTAATTATAATATGAGGGTGGAATCAAATCAATTAAATATTGGAATTTCATATATTATTCACAATCGTAAATAAAATAGAAATTTATGATATTGCAAAATTATTGGGTTTAGAAAATGAAGAAAAAACTAGAAGTCGATTTAATCTTTGGCTTAATGTTATTGATATTTGGGTTGATTTCTGCCACTTACGGGATTACAAGTGTAATTATAAACATATCATTAGTACAAACAGGAATTTTTATGTTCGCTAAAGATATACTTTTTGACATTGTTTTTATACTTCTTGGATTAATTTTAATTAGAAAGAAAAGGATGACGAATTTACGAGGTCATAATATATAAGAAAATAATGAAAGAAAATTTCCCCATCTTTAGTCTAAGTCATACTTTTTATTTGCGAAATAAAATCTTTGGGGGGATTTTGACCGAAAATAAAGGTATTTATAATTATTTGTTTAAATTCACTACTATCTTCTGCCATCTTAAAGGCTTTATTTAGATTTTCACCTTCGTTATCGTAAATGAAATTTACAAATTTATATTGGAATTTAAATATCCTAATAATCTTTCTAATTTTTGGATGTTTTTTGAACTCCTTAAGAGAATTCACTGTAAAATCTTCTTTTTCTATAGCACCTATAGAAGTTTCTCCAGCTACTTGACCAGAGACAATGGCACCATGAATGCCTTCTCCGCTGATAGGAGCAACAAATCCCGCTGCGTCACCTATAAGAATTATATTATCACCATAAAGACTTTTTTCTAAAACTCCCGTTGCGGGCTCAGGAAATGATGCTGACCATATTACTTTATAATCTTTTTCTAGCAGCAGGTTTTTATTACGCGCCTCATGGAGGAATTCCTTATATAGATTACTTAAGTTATATTTCAAATTATTCTCGTAATATGTAATTGACCCAATATTAAATTTCTGTTTATCTATTGGAAAGATCCAGTTATACCCATATTCTTTAAAAAAGAAATATGTACACCTCTCATTTAAATTATTTTGACCCTCTAAAATCTCGGCTTTACCTATACCTATTTCTAGTGGTTTCCATTTCCCCCTTAATCCCGATTTGTTAGCTAGTTTAGAGGTCATTCCATCTGCAATAATAATTATATTAGCTAAATATTCCTTTATACCTAAGGGCGTTTTTGTTTTAATTCCAACTCTTTTTTGATCTTTATATATGAAGTCGAATGATATATTCTTATCAAAGAGTTCCGCTCCAGCCTCAACCGCTACATTTCTCGCTAAATTATCAAATTCCAACCTATCTATTACTATTGGATTATCTTCAGAATCTTCATAAGAGTGTTCAAGTTTATGATGATCAGCAGAGAACATTTTAATTGTATTTTTTTTAACCAAATCTAATTTCCTCAATTGCGGGTAATACCTATATATACTAGCTCTAGGAAGCCCACCACCACATGGCTTTCGATAATTTATATCTTTTTCAATTAGTGCAACTTTATAACCCGCTTTTGCTATAACTTCAGCACACTTAGAACCTGCTGGACCTGCCCCTGAAATTACTACATCATAATTCATTTTAAAATTCAATTATTTCTAACGAACTATTGTTAATAAGAATTAGGGTTAAATCCAAACAGCATATCCTGAATTTTATTTTTTATTTCTTTTGACACATTATTTACTATATCATCTTGAATATATTCTAAATATTCATAGAGTACTTCTTCAATTATAGGATCTATTTCTCTTGTCAATTCGCCGATAATTTCATGTTTCTTCAAATAAGAATCTTTGTAAGTCTCTAAATAGCTTTTATTTATTCTTTTTAGCCAGGCTTTTCCTTTATTTTCTAATATACTAAGGACTTTTCTAGATTTTGAGGCATTAAAATATTTAAGCTCAAATTCATATTTAGTTATTTTATCTTCAAAGTATTGTACAATGGATGTTTTATCTTTTAAATTTAATTCTGTATTGGAATTCAGAAAGATGATAATCATATATTTATCAAATAAAAAGAAGATTTGAATTTTAATGTTAGAGCCATGAATTTCCAAATTCGATAAGTTTTGAATATTGGTTTGCCCTGCAAAAGTTTTAAATGAACTGAAATACATTGAAATTAAATCAATTTCTAAAAAATTTTTCTCATCTTCTGATAAATAAGATTTAATTGGACCATAATTATTTTTATTCTTAGATGTATACTCAAAAACCATAAGTGTATTTCCATATTGATCTGCCATTAAGCACCCGATTATAGGAGGAATTTTATTGAAATTACTCGAAGTACATTCACTTTGATATAATAATTTTTCAATATTGATGATAGGTTTTTGAAGATCACTATTTTCTTCTTGATAACTTTTATTATGATCTGAGTCCATTTGAAAATCCTATTGTATCAATAAATCAGTTTCTTCATAAAGTCCAAATTAAATATTCATTAAATTTTATTTAATTCAGATATAAACATTTACGAACACAAACCTCTTAAAAAATATAAGAGAGACTTATAAATTTTGAAATTATCCCTATTTTCTAGAGAAATTATCTAATTTGTAAAAAAAAATATATATGAATATATAGATAAACACTTAATAAATTGAAAGTATAAAAACAGAAAGAATATTCAAATCCTAATCATAACTTTTAAATATATACTTTTATATATTAGACTAGGTATAATAATATTTTAAATAAAATAAATAAGGCGAAAAAAAAAAATGACAATTAAAGAGTTCTATGAAATTCTATTAGGGATTATTGGACTTTCTGGGTTAATGGCTTTAGCTGTTGTTTTATTGGTAATAACAGGTATATTTGTTTAATTTTCTTTTTTCATAACTCAAATTTCTTTCGATTTTCTTCTGTATCCTCATAAATACACCATTCAACAACCCGATCATTTTCAATTTTTGCTATCCAGATGCGAGAAACTACAATGCCGTTGCAATTGAAAAATTAGAAAAAAAAGAGGAAACTATATCTCACAAATTTTACTTCTTATTTTCTAAACGTTTGGTGTGATAGAGACGCTTAAATCCCATTTGATATGATCATCATTATGTATTACAAGAGATCCATAAATTAGATAATCATATGATATCAGTTTCCGTAATTTCGCAATTCCTTTAACTATAGTCTTACAGTTCCATGTATTTCTTAATGAG
>JAHLWJ010000537.1 GCA_019057975.1 Promethearchaeota archaeon
ATTTTATTGCTTCTCATTAGTATTGCTACTGCTTCGCTGTAGGTCTTACATCCATATACTTCTTTAATCTTTTTAAGATCGTCTTTTATTTTTTCATTCAAATCTATTGTTGGCATAATACTCTAAAAGAATGTTGTATATATAAGTTTTGTCATTAGAATGTTAAATCATAATATTATAAAAACATTTATATGCTAATGATACTATAAAAAAATGTAAATATATTTGTTAAAGAAAAATTATAGCAAAAAAGATTTGAATCATGTCAATTGATTGGAGCAAAGCGGAAGAAAAACTTGACAAGAAGCAAGCAGTAGAGGGTAGAATTTTGCTTGAATTAAGAGATAAATGTGATTATTTGAGAGAAAAGCTAGAAGAAGCAAATGAAAACCTATTTCAAAGTAAAAAAAAGTTTCATTTATTATCAAAAGATGATGAAAAATTAAAAGCTAATTACAGAAGAGAAATCAAAGAAAAAGAAGGAACAATTAATAATTTAAATATAGAGATTGATGAGTTAAAGATAGAATTAGAGAAAAATAGTTCTAAAGTAAGTGAACTTGAATTCTTATTGAAAGAAAAAGAACAAAAATTCTTACAAATAACAAATTCCTCAGGAAGCGAGATTTTGAGAATAACTTCTGAATTAGAAGATGCGAGAGGTAAGATTTCAGAGTTAGAAAATGATTTAAATAGAGCAATTAGTAATAGCAAGGCCAAAGACGAAGAAATCAGACGATTAGCTGGTAAAGTCGAAGACTTAAGTCTATTAACTGGTATGATCGAAGAATTAGATACTGAAAAAAATAATTTAGAAGCGCAGTCAAAGAATTTAAGTGAACAAAAAGAATCAGAAATCCAAAACTTAGAAAGTGCCTTAACCGAGAAAAATAAATTATTAGAGGCACAAGCTATACACATTGAAGAAGTAGAAAAAGAATTAGAAATATTAAAGCCTACAGAAGTAGAGGAATCGGTTTTTCCCCCTTCCTATGACACACGAATTTTTTGCCTTAGGTGTGATGCAAAAGGAAAAAATATTAGAGAAGTAGAGGACAGAAATAATATTCTTTACTATAATAATGGTATTCCGATCTTTGCTAAGAAATATGTATGTAAAAATTGTGGACATAATTGGAAATAGTTTTAAATTTCATTATCAATAATAATTATTGATCACATCATAAAAAGCTTCACTCTTCTCCGGAGTAGGTAATTTATTAAATTCTGATTTGATTTTTTTTTTATTTTTTTTTCTTGTACTAAGCTTTATTCGTCTATCTCTGTAAGAAAAAGGTTTAAAATTGCTAACCATTTGTTTTTTGATTCAATATCACTTATAATGTTTTTTGTTAATTCTTGTCCTTTCTTAAGATTTTGAGCAGCTAATTCAAATTTCTTAAGTGCTGTATAACAAATTCCTATTTTGATGTAAGTCTGGTAGATAAACCAATCATTAAAATCAATTTCTATTGCCTTTTGGAACTCTTCTATAGCTTTTTCATATTCTTTAAAGGTTATTAATATTTCTCCGGTCGTATCATGATAAATTCCTTTTTCTGGTTCATTTTCTATTAATTTCTGAAGAACTTTCAATGCTTCTTGTTTTTTACCCAGATATGATAACCAGTATGCTTTATAATTATGAAGAGTATTGTCTTTTGGATATTTTTTGAGTAATTCCTCAATAATTTCTAAGCCCTCTTCAAAATTTTTTTCTTTTTTAAGGGTATATGCCTTTTTTATCATGATATCTATTTCCTTTTCAGGAAATAGCGAAATCATTTTCTCTAATACCATTAATACATCTTTGTATTGGTTAAAATAGAGTAGAATTCGTAATTTTGAATTATATAATTCATAATTGTTAGGGTTCAAGTTGATTTCTTTATCAATCTCTTTAATTTTTTCTCTGTATTGAGATTCAAATGTTTCAGAATTCTGTGATTTTATAAGATCTGTCATGTTCTGCCAAATTATTCCTTCTAGTTTATCATAAGTTTCTTTAAATTCCTTTTTTGTCTCAATTTTATAAGCTAAATACTTTATATATCGTGGTAAAAATTCTCTCAATGATTCCTTGAAATGCTTATGGAATATCATCTCGCAAATTTCTTCAAGAATATCATCTATAATAGAATTTAGGCTTCCAGATCTCCCAAATTTTTCCAAATATTTGTTTATTGCTATATGTTCTTCAGTAATAGCTCGAAGGATCTTCTCTAGTTTTCCATCTGAATGAAAATAATAATATTTATCTCGAGAAAATTCTAACTTAAAGAATTTTAGGTCATATAAATCGCTTTCTACAATCTCGTTTACCCAAAAATAAAGGATTCTCTTTTTAATTGTATAATATCTCGAAAAATCCTCAAAAGATATACAGTCAGGATAAAACTCCGGATTATTAATTGATATAAAAAGTATAATTTTATGAAAATCCTCTTCTTTTTTTAATACTGCTTTAACTTTTGAATAATCTAGTTTTAATACATTATTAAGAAATCTAAATTTGACATGATCATCAGTTATTTGAAATTTATCAAAAAACTGTGACGTTTTTATAGTAATTCCATCAATCCTTTTCCTTTCCTCTTCTAAAATTGTTTGTCTGTCTAAATTGTATTGTTGAAGAATCTTCGAATATTCTGCTTTTCCTGATTGAGTAATTAAATATCTTCTGTTTTCATTGATGATAAATCCCTTTTGGATTAATGAGCTTAGACTTTTTGATAAAGATGATTGATTTATAGAAAATGGCTCTTCAAGAAAATCAGCCCTTTTACAAAAGCCATTATTGTATACCATCCATAAAATCCAATGGGAATAATTCCTCCCACTTTTTAAAATGATTTTTGGTGGATAACTCAGCATTCGTTCTTTTTTTCTTTCTTTTGATAACTCATTGAATTTCTTTTTCCCTTCTGGTGTTATTTTGTATTGTCCTCTAGTAAACTTTTCAATAAATCCCTTAAAGATTAATTTTGTGAAATGACGCGATAATGTGGAAATGGGAATTTCAATTGGTTTTTGCTCAAAATTAGACCATTCACAACTTTCATTATTTGCCAACATCCAAAGAATTATATGGTCATAATTCTTTCTTTGCAGTTTCGAGGGGTTAAGAATCTCATCAGAGGGATAATTTAATTTTCCCATTTTCTATGAAACTAAAAGCTTATTTTCGATAGGTATAAATTGGGAACATTTCTATTTATATCTATTTTTCAAAACTTCCACATATTTTCGGAATTTTCATGGAATTGTCGGAAGTGGAATTATAAATGGATGGATATCTACATTTTTCATTGATCATCATTTTGATGATAAAATTAAAATAAAAAATAAATTTAGTTGATAAAAAAAATGACCGAAATTAAAAAACTTACAAAAATCGTACTTATAGTG
>JAHLWJ010000538.1 GCA_019057975.1 Promethearchaeota archaeon
GTATTATTTATTTAGTTAAATTAATTTTGTCAATTTTTTATTTATGTGCTCCTTTGGTTGGATTCTTCAACACGCTTTTTTATTGATTCATAAGATAATTCTAATGAGGGATAATCTCTATTGATATCAGCTTTACACAGTTTCCTGATATTTTCTATCAATCCATCATCCTTTTCTTTCATCATAACCATTTTTTCAGAATACTGATACATTAACGTATTTAATACCATTACTCTCTCTTCTTCAAATTCCTCAACATAATCAATTATAGCATCTTCTTGTTTATTATCGAATTTACCAATAAAAAATGCAAAATATGGATCAATGGGAAAGAAGAAGAGAGGATAATTGTCGAACAATATAGAAAACTCAATTCTCCCCTCTTTTTTCAAAAGCGATGGAAAAAATTCAACACCATAGTAAATCACCGGTGAATCAGAAGTTATATAAGGTATTGAGGTATGATTTGTAAAAAGTGTTATCTTTGACCATTTGTAAATTTTTTCAAGAGTGTTATTTAAGATCATATCTTTTTGGAGTTTTAGTAATATATTTTTAGTAACCTCTTTTGGTTTCTGAACATTATATAAAAACATCAACGATTTAGAATATTCCTCATCAGACATGTTTTTTAAATAAATTGTGTCTTTTTCAATTTTCTGTAAAAATTTCGGAGTTCGTAAAAGCTGGCTCATCATAAATCTAAAAATTATAAAAGGATTAACATAAACTGAAATTGTCATACCTCGAATTTTTCGAAATTCTGCACCCACTTTCGTTTCAATTTGCTCCAAATAGCGTTCTATTTTATTCGATTGATAAAAATTTTTTCTCACTCCAATATTATCTAAGTTTGTTTCAAAGAAGGGTTCATTTTTTATCTTATTATGGGCGTATATTAAAAAATCCTTTCTATCAGGCTTTTGATAAGTTTCCTTGTCAGAATTATCAAATCTTTTCAGAAATTTTTGAGAAAGTCTCGAAAAATTTTGTAAATAAGCGACGGGACATGTATGAGGTCTTTTAACTTTTAGCGATTCATCACTTAGAACTTGATTTGAATTTAGATATCTCTTAGCATATTCTTCAGGGTGCTTCAATTTCATATGTTTTTTCAAGTGTTCTACTTGATTTTCACATAAAGGACATTTTTTCATAATTAGAAAATAGTTGCAAATTAATACTAATTAAAATCTTAAATATATCTAATCTAATATATTAAAACTAAATCTCTAAATTATAAAAATAAGCAGTGGATTGATTTTTCTAATCGCATAAGATTTATTAATCGTTTAATAAGCTTAAATCATTAACATATCAAACTTAAATATCACGAAGTAACTTTTAAATTTAGTATGCTTGTTTTAAACATAAAATATGATATAAAAGCTACTGATCTAGAAAAAATTACAATTACTTTTGATCAGAAGAACACCAAAAAACATAATAAAAAATTAGAATATAATAGAAGAAGAAATTTAGATTCATGGTTATAGGCCAAGGTTGGATCTAATCTCAAATCTTCTACTATATTCTAATAACTTTTTTTTCTAAATTTAAAGTTTTCAATGAAAAAAATTACTCGATTAACATAAAAATAAATATTTGAAAGAAAGTCTAATTAATCAAATTTTAAATTTTAATGGCAATTAGTATTTTGTGATAGAATTGGAAGACTCGAAATGGGACAAAATCGAAGAATTGTTGAATAATTACCTTGATAACTTTATTACAGAGTTTAATTTATATATTCAAGCTATAAAAAATATACAAATCCCGGATGATAAGAATGAATTGAATCTTCCAGAATATGAGATTCTTGAAATGTTTTCTCTTACAAGAGAAAAATTAAGTGATCCTTATTACATTCCTGAAATAATTCAATTGGCTTATTATATGAAAGAAAATAATTTTAATCATTTTGCAAGTTATTGGAATACCTATGGATATTATCATCATAAACATGGATATATAATTAAAGATATAATGGATAAACTTAAACCTCTGTCAGAGAAGATTGAAGATTTTAAGGTAAAAAAATTAGAAGAATTCTTAGAAAGGAAATTTTCGAAGAAGAAAGAAGAAGAAATTCATATCTCCGAACCTTTTATCAATTATAAGTTTTCAGACTTTAATCTACCTGTTCACTACGATGCATATATAAAACTAATAAATGAATCGATTGAAGTCGGTGATTTCTACAGAATTTTACCTATTCTTTTAAGGTGCTTGTTCGAAAATCTTATATATGATCTCTTTTCTGATTCACTGCATCTTTCACATAACAATTTATATTACAATAAGTTTCACAAAAGAGCAAGGGTTTTTTCCAAACTGATTCTTTTATTGGATTTCCTTAAAGATGATGAATACAAACCGTTTGTATTAAATAAAATTAACAAAAATACGATTGATATTTTAAAGGAGATTAAAGAAATAGGGAACTATTCTGTTCATGATACATTGGAAATGTTCCATAGAATTCATATTAATGACTGGAGAAGTAAAATAGATTTAGCACTGAAACATCTATTAACATCCTATAAGAAATTGAATGGCAATAAACTTGAAATTAGACAAGATAGATTAATTCTAATTAAAGAAAAATTGGGAATAATAAAAAAAGCACATTTAACAACGAGAAGAAAAAAGAAGAAAAGAAGAGAAAAGCAAAAAAGAAAGGCAACAAAAATAGAAGAAAAGAATAATAGATCAAATAGAATAATAGAGTTAAACGCGAAGAGAGAACGACTAATGGAATTCTATAATTTTTTAAAAGAACTTTTTAATCGGATGGAGCAAGTTTCGAAGCCAAAAGATGATATTAACTTTAAGGATAATCGTAATTATATTTATTTTAAATATCAAATAAAAGACAAAGAAGGATTAACAATTTTAAATAGTGAAGAAGTTAAATATGCGATAATCGATGCTTCTGATAAACTTAAAAGATTTTATACAGATCTAGGTTATTTTATCTCAATTAATGAAGTTAATAAATATATAACTGGTTATCATTTAAAACTCCTTTACTCTAGAATTAAGATTGAGATAAGTAAAGTATCTATTCATCAAAGTAAAGTTTCACTAATTCCCTCTCCTAAAAATCTAAAGGCTTCCTTATCATATTTTCTTTCTGAAATAAATAAATTAATGGAAGACAAAATTCCATCTAAAATTTAACGGGTTTTATTCACTAAAAAGTTTTATTCCTGATTCTCCTTATATCTCTTATGATTATTTAGGTTTCCAAAAAAGAATTATAGATTTCTGGAAACTAACAAAATTTATTTATAAACCATCATAATAATTAGTTACTCATGAATTTGAGTGATACTAAACCAAAAAGTATTGATAAAAAGACATACAAAATAGCAATTGGGATAGATTATCCAAATATGGAA
>JAHLWJ010000539.1 GCA_019057975.1 Promethearchaeota archaeon
TAAGGGTAGAATAAAATGAAAATAGAAGATTTAAGTGAAGTAATTTATGAAAAAGAAGAAAATGGAATTTGTACACTTACATTTAATATACCAAAGAGGAGAAATGCTTTATCTTATGTCACATTCTTAGAGATTTGGACTGTTCTTGATGATATGGAAAAAGATAAGAATGCTAAAATACTCATAATTACTGGTTGTAAGGAAGCTAATGCTTTTTCTTCGGGAGGTTATTTTAATCTGAAATATTTTACATCTATTCCTCCAATAATTATGAAGGAAATCGATCTAATGGATATAGCTCAGAAGAGATTATGTATGAAATTTTGGAGTTTTAATAAACCAGTAATTGCTGCAATTAATGGATTAGCTGTAGGTGTAGGAATTACATTGCCTCTAGTTGGTGCTGATTTGATTTACATGTCAGAAGATGCGTGGTTAGGGTTTTATTTTGTAAAACGCGCAGTAATTCCTGAATTTAGCTCAACTTTTATCCTTCCTTTTTTAGTTGGTTTTCAAAAAGCAAAAGAAATTATATTTTTTGGTGATAAGATTACTGCTCATGAAGCAGAAAATCTTGGATTAGTTAATAAAATAGTAGCTCCTAATGATTTAATGCCTTATGCAAGAGAACAAGCCTTACGTTTAATTCCTCCCAAATCTCCTTCACTTGCTCTCAATCGAATGAAAAGGGTTATGCATGATTATTTTAAAGATATTTTATCAAAAACACTGGATTTAGAAAATGAAGCACTTAGGGAATCAATGAAAACTAGTGATTTTAGAGCGGCGACAAAATCATTAACTACAAAAGAAGATCCTGAATTTAAAGGAAAGTAATTCAATTCATTATTAGAAATTCAGCGAAATTCTTATTAACTATGTTTTATATTAATAAATTTATTTCAAAATATTATTTGATATAATATGTTTTAACTGTGTTAGAATGACCAGAAAAAAAATCGGTTTTGATAACGAGAAGTATCTAAAGGAGCAATCTAAGAGCATATTGGATCGAGCAGCTCAATTTGGGAATAAACTATACCTTGAATTCGGTGGAAAGCTGATATATGATTATCATGCTTCAAGAGTCCTCCCGGGATTCGACCCAAATGTTAAAATGAGGCTTATGAAGCGTCTTGAAGATAAAATTGAGGTGATAATTTGTATCTATTCTGGAGATATTGAAAGGAGGAAGATTCGTGCGGATTTCGGAATCACTTATGACACTGATGCAATGAAATTAATCGATGATCTTCGTGATGGGGGAATTAAAGTATGTGCAGTGGTAGTGACACGCTATAATGGACAGCAGATCGTAAAACAATTCATGAATAAACTTGAGCGTCGAAATATTAAGGTATATACTCATAATTCGATTAAGGGTTATCCCACAAATATTGATTTAATCGTAAGTGAAGAGGGATACGGCGCAAATCAATATATTGAAACCTCCAAACCGATAATCATTGTCTCTGCTCCTGGTCCAGGTAGTGGCAAAATGGCAACCTGTCTTTCTCAAATATATCATGAGCATATAAGGGGGATACAGGCGGGTTATGCAAAATTTGAAACATTTCCTATATGGAATTTACCTTTAAAACATCCGTTAAATATGGCATATGAATCAGCGACTGCTGACCTCGGGGATTTCAATCAAGTGGATCCCTTCCATCTTGAAACATATAATATAACAGCAATAAACTATAACAGAGATGTGGAGATTTTTCCAGTAGTCAAGAAAATTATGTTAAGAATCATGGATAACAAATTACTATACAAATCTCCTACGGATATGGGTGTAAATATGGCAGGTTTTGCAATTTTTGATGATGATCTTGTTCAGCAAGCAGCAAAGCAAGAAACGATCCGAAGATTCTTTAGATACAGCTGTGAATATGCCATGGGTGTTGCAGATAAGAAAACTGTACAGAGAGCAGAATTACTCATGAAGGAATTGAATCTCACACCATTGGATCGGAAAGTAGTGAAACATGCCCGTCAAGCTTCTATAGATGCTCAAGAAAAAGGAAAGGGAAATGAAGGGATATTTGCTGGAGCGGCATTACAATTGAAGAATGGAAATATAATAACAGGCAAAAACTCCCCACTGATGCATGCAGCCTCCAGTTTAGTTTTAAATGCAATTAAAGAATTAGCTGGTATCCCTGATAATATTCATTTACTATCCCCTAATATACTAAGCTCAATAAGTAAATTAAAATCGGAAGTTTTCAACCATAAACAATTAAGTCTCAATCTTGAAGAAACTCTTATAGCTTTAAGCATTAGTGCTGATTTCAATCCATCTGCTAAAGTTGCCATGGAAAAACTTCAGGAACTTAATAGTTGCGAAATGCATTCGACCCATATACCAACTCCGGGAGATGAATCTGGTTTGAGAAGATTGGGGCTTAATATAACATCAGATCCTGATTTTTCATCAAAAAGGTTATATGTATCCTAATATATAGTGATTAAAAGAGAACACGAATTATTTAAACCATCCGATTTTCGAGCTGTATTCAAATCATTAATTACAAATGGAGATCTAAGTTTTAAATCAAAGTAACAAATAATAAAGTAGTGAATTAGAAATTCTTTTAATAATTGTTTTATTTTTATAATTTTATTTTGAAAAGTTATAAAAATAATGTTAAAAAAGTCGAAATTATGAATGCTAATAGTAAATTCGTATTCGTGACAGGAGGAGTAATGTCAGGAATAGGCAAAGGAGTTGCAACAGCAAGTATTGGTAAGGTACTTCAGTTTCGTGGTTTTAAAGTTTCAGTAGTTAAAATAGATCCATACCTGAATGTAGATCCAGGAACTCTAAACCCAATTGAGCATGGAGAATGCTTCATCACAGAAAATGTATGGGAATTTAAACCTGTTTACGAATCTGATGAAAGATCGTACCGAATTTCTGAAATTGATCAGGATTTTGGTACTTATTCTCGCATACTGGGAATTGAGATGCACCCTTCTCATAACATTACATCAGGGCAAATTTATCTTTCTACCATCCTTAGTGAAAGAAAAGGTAAATTCTTAGGAAAAACGGTTCAGATAATTCCTCATGTTACTGACATTATCAAAGAAAGGTTAATGGAAATTGCCGAAAAAGAAGACTTAGATGTATTATTAATTGAATGTGGTGGAACTGTAGGGGATTTAGAGTCAAGTATCTTTTTAGAGGCATTCAGACAAATAAAACTGGAATCCCCTAAACAAACAGCTTTTGTTCATGTGACACTAGTACCATATTCTCGAGCAGTAGGGCAACAGAAGTCTAAGCCAACTCAACATTCTGTTAAGATGCTTCAAAGTATTGGATTACAACCTGACATAATAATAGGGAGAAGTGAAAAATCCTTAGATAAGGATATAAAACGAAAAATTTCACT
>JAHLWJ010000540.1 GCA_019057975.1 Promethearchaeota archaeon
AACAACACAAAGAGATACTCTGGGCTATTTATTTGAAAAATAGCAATTCCATCTCCCTTATTAATTCCTAATTTTAGCAAACCGTTGGCTAATCTATTTGATTGCATGTGCATATCTCGATATGTGTATTTTTCATCTAAACCCTTATCAAAATCTCGTATATATGTTAAATATACTTTATCTCCAACTTTTTCAGCTTTTCTTTTGATAATATCTCCTAAAGTTGTTGTTGCAGTAACTCCCAACTGTTTACTCAACACTTTCATCATTTGTTCGATGCTAAGGCCCATTTTTAGAAACCACTTTCTTTTTTATTTATCATGAAGTTTAATATTATTTTAATATTATTTAAAAATTAATTCTACATAATAAATTAATGATGTATATTTATTCTTATTAACAAATAATTAGTGAGATAATGTATGAGAGAAAAAGATGAAAAAATTAGAGTGCTAGATAAAAATCAACAAGAAATCGTCCGGCTCTCAGAACCGAGAATTTATCCGCAAAAAGAATCTGAATGGGATGAAGATGCTCGAAAACTGATAGAGGGATTTAAAAAAATTAGCAAAGGACCAGTTACTAATATAATGGCTACATTAGCTAATTATTCAAAGTTGTATAACCGATGGCGTGTATTTGGTAATCATGTTTTATTTAAATCCTCACTTCCACCTCGAGATAGAGAAATCCTTATTCTACGAATCGGATGGCTCTGTCAAGCAGAGTATGAATGGGGTCAACATGTAATAATTGGAAAGCAAGCTGGGTTAAGTGAGGAAGAAATAATTCAAATAATTGAAGGTCCAAATGCAAAGGGATGGGATACTTTTGATGCTACATTATTACGCGCTGTCGATGAACTATATATTGATTCTTTCATAACTGATGCAACGTGGCAAAGACTCAGTACAAAATACAATAAGCACCAACTTATCGATCTTGTGTTTACTGTTGGACAATACAATTTAGTTTCTATGGTCCTTAATACTTTAGGAATTCAACTAGAAAAGGATGTTGATGGATTTCCTAAATAACAACCAGAACAATAAAATATGAAAAATAAAAAACAATTAAAAAAAAGAAATAAATAATTTTATTTCAAACTTCTAACAAAGGTTTGAGCGTCTCTTAACGCTACTTCTATGTCTTGAGGTTTTTTACAATCCCCAATAAGCACAATTTCTGGAGCTGCACCTTCAAAACTCTCTTTAAGCTTTTTACCGTTAGTGATTCTAGCCCCACAAAATATTAGATTATCAGCTTGAACAACAACTTCTTTCTTATTTTTATCTAAGAATTTGACACTATTATCAACTACATCCAAAAGTTTTGCTTCTGTATATATTGGTATCTTTCTTTCCGTCAATTGTTTCAGTATACCATAACTTCTTCCAGAATCACCCGTTAGCCGTAATATTTGAGCGACGCCTAGCTCTGAACCTATAAGTGCTTTTACATTATATCCTTGACTATCTAAAGTAATAGCGGTCTCTGCTCCTCCTCTCCAATACGTATCTAAACCCCATACTACTAAATCTTTCCCTAAAGGTTTAGTTTTTAATAATGCCTCATCTTGAGTTAATACATTAGCATTCCCTTTTAAGTTTACGGGAATAGTAGCCTCTGAGCCTGTTGCTAGAACAATAATATCTGGATTTAACCCACCAATTTCATCCTTCGTTAGATTCTTATTTAGATGTATAGGTACACCTAACTTATTTAATTGGTATTCGAAATAATTAACAATATTCATAAAATCTTCTTTTTTATATTCAGATGCAACAAGAGGGATCAAACCTCCAATTTTGTTAGATTTCTCATATATTTCTACTTCATGACCCCTTAATTTAGCAACTCTCGCCGCTTCCATTCCAGCTACGCCCGCTCCTAATATTATTAATTTTTTAATTTCAGTTGAAGGTTTGAGTTCTTGATACTTCGCACTACTATACGCATCGTATATGCAAACTCCATTTCTGCATCCTTGTAAACAACCGATACAGTATTTAATTTCGTCAGCCCGTTCATTAAAATATTTGTTAGGCGTCTCAGGATCGCATAATAACTGCCGTCCCATATAGATGATGTCAGCTTTACCTTGCTGAATAAATTCATCTGCCATTCTAGGATCAATAATTCTACCAACTCCTATGACAGGAATATTAACTACTTTTTTAATAGCTTCGGCAAAGTGAATATAGCTCCCATGATCTACATATGTTGGTACCTCAATACCGTCCGGAGAGCGAATTATTATACCTTGAGTAATATCAAGACAATCTGCTCCAGCTTTTTCCAAAATTTGTGCGATTTTTATTCCATCTTCAATACTATTTGCATCATCTAGGAGCTCATCCGCGGAAAATCTCACAAAAATTGGAGGTTTTTCACCCAGAGCTTTCCTCATTTTTCCAATTGTTTCAACCAAAAATCGGCATCTATTTTCCACTGATCCTCCATATTCATCAGTTCTCCTGTTATAAAATCGCGATAAAAATGCTGAATATAACGTTCCATGACCTGAATGAATATCAACATAGTCAAATCCTGCCTGGATTGCTCTCTTTGCTCCTTGGGCTATCTTCTCTTCAATCTCAGCAATCTCTTCAATATTTAACGCTTTAATTCCGGAACCAAGCTTCTTTAAGCGGTCTGCAAATCCGGGTACCACTAAACTCTGTGCTGAAGTTGCTTCTACAGGATCTATTACTGAAGGGCCGTCGGTTATCATTTGCATATTCATAAATCCACTAAACATCAGAGCTATTATCCCCCCATAACCCATTTGCATTCCTATTTTGGCACCATATTCGTGTATCTTGTCAGTAAGTTTTTTATATTTTTTAACTTCACTCTCGGTTCCAATATGTGCCAAGCCAGCACTTATTATTAAAGGAGCATCAGGATTCGTGTTTTCATAAGTAATTAATCCTGCACCACCACGAGCTTTATCTTCATATATACGAAAGGACGCCTTTGTTGGAGCACCATTTCGATTAGATGAAAACGATAACATAGGTGGATAACCTATTCTGTTTTTAAATTCTATACCTCTAATTGTGATTGGATCACTTAATTTTACCATTTTTTTATCCCTATTTTTCTTAGTCTAATTTTGTATTATATAAATAAATAAAAAAATTAATTTAATGCTTGTTCTACTAACTCCATCAAATCTACCATCTTCAATTGTGAACCCATGTCAGTTATGGCATCAGTTAAATTTCTATAACAGAAGGGACAAATGCTAACCAAGTATTCTGCCCCTGTTTCCTCAGCTTCCCTTATTCTACTCTTAGCAATTTCCAGAGCCAACTCAGCGAATCCTTTTTTTACTCCTCCTCCAGCACCGCAACAGTTTGCACTTTGCTTAATTGTTTTCATCTCAGTTATATTCG
>JAHLWJ010000541.1 GCA_019057975.1 Promethearchaeota archaeon
TAAGATTTCAAAAACTGTTTGTTAAGTTAAGGTTTAAAAGAACTTGAATAAACAAAACGTACATCCCATAGAATTTAAGAAATCTTATTTAACCTTTTTTTTTATATAAAAATCCATTCATTTTAAGGATGCAAATATACCAACACTTTTTCTCCTTTTTTCAATCCTTCTTTATCTTCTGATATTTCTACAATCCCATCAGACTGAGTTAATGAGCTTATGATTCCAGAGCCTTTTAATTTAACTGGGAGAGCAAGAAAATGATTTTCTTTTTTTTCAAGTTTAACTCTCAAGAAATGTCTATATCCCATTCGCGAGACAGGTACATCTTTACTAATTGTTGCTATGATTTCTACTCTTGGATCTATGTTAATGCATCCTAACATCTTCTTGATGGTGGTTCCAACAATTAATAAAAAACAAATATACGCTGCTACAGGAGTACCTGGTAGGCAAAAAACTAACGATTGTCCTTTTATTCCAATTAAGACAGGCGAACCGGGTCGCATCGCAATTCCATGAACTAACACCTCACCGTTTTCATGTATTGTTTCAGGTAAGAAGTCTTTAGTTCCCACCGATGTACCGCCTGTAAATATAATAATTTGAGAGTCAACAGAAGATTTAATTAAATTATTCCTAATTTCGTCTTTACTGTCCTTAATGTTTAAATCTCTTACCACTTTTCCTCCATATGTTTCTACAAGATTTGATACCATTGGACTATTTGAATTATAGATTTTATTTGGTGGAAGGGGATTACCTACTTCAATTAATTCGTCTCCTACAGCGAAAACACTAACTTTGGGTTTTGTTTTTACTTTAACACGTTTAATCCCTAATGAAGACAAAAGAGCAATGTGAGAAGCTTTAATTGTAATACCAGATCTTAATATTTCTGTTCCTCGAGGAATATCTTCGCCTCTTTTAGAAATATTTTTTCCCGGAACTATTGATGTATAAAGAGAAACTTTATCGCCATCAATATCAGTATCTTCTATTTTAATAACTGAATCAGAGCCTTGTGGTATTGCAGCTCCAGTGGATATTCTAACAGCTTCTCCAGACATGAGAACAAGATCAGTTTGTTCTCCAATCTCAACTATTCCAATTTTCTTTATTACTTTTGGATTGCTAGGAGATGCGCCAAATGTGTCTTCCGCTTTAACAGCGTATCCATCCATAGCAGATCTATTAAAAGGGGGAATATCGAGTTCACTGATAATATCAGTCGCTAATACTCGGCTTAATGCTTTAGATGTTTCTACTTCATCAAGAGAAGCTGGTGTGATATAAGTTTGTATCTTTTTTAGAGCATCATCTAATAAAGTTAATCTCGAAAAACCAATTTTGTTTAAATTTTTCAGAATGCTCACTCTTTTTTATTTATCATATAAATCATATGCTTGATTTCGGGCAAAATTAATTCATTTAAAGCTAATTTTACAGCATTAGGAGATCCTGGAAGTAAAAATATCGCTTTATTTTTGATTTTACCGGCTAATGCTCGTGAAAACATCGAAGACGGACCAATGTCTTTGTAAGAAAGATATCGGAATAATTCTCCGAAACCGTCTATGGTTTTTTCTAATAAAGGTTGAATTGCTTCGTACGTTACATCTTTAGGTGTTAATCCTGTCCCTCCACTAAATACGATGGCGTGTAGGGAAGAATCACTTAATAATCTTTCTAACATTTCTACGATTTGAACTTGGCTATCGGACACTATCTCTGAATATGTTAGGAATACTCTAGGATTTTGACCTAAAATTTGTCGTACCAAAGGAATCGTCTTATCTGAGCTACTTTCTTTTTCTTTTAACTCATTAAATTTGGATGTGCTTACGATAACTAAGGCAAGGTTAACAGTATCAGGTCCTTTTTTCTTATGTTGTTCATGAACTTTCATTAAAAAAAATACACCCGTTTTTTTTCTCCTTTTTCAATTAGTGACTCTAATTCATCGATTTCAACATAACCATCCGCATAAAACATAGTGCTAATAGCTTCAGAACCTGTTTTTATTGGAAAAATCTTTTTAACACCATCCACATCTTGAATTTTTACAGTTTTGAATTCGTGACGACCGATCGTGCTGTATATTCTTTCTCCAACTTCGAATAGCTTAGAATAAGATTCTTTTAAAGGATAACCAGAATTTTTTCTAAGAAAATTATCGATAAAAACATAAAAACAACTTAATGCTGAAGTTGGGTATCCTGGTAGTATAAAAATCATCTTGTTTCCAAACTTGGTAAAAATTATTGGCTTACCAGGTTTAATTCTTACACCATGCACCAGAATTTCTATATCATTGTATTGTTCTAAAACTTTAGGTCCCAAATCCCCCTCACCTTTAGAAGTTCCGCCAGAAAGAATAACAATGTCAGAATATTTCAAAGCATCGTCAATTACACACTTCATTTCATTAAAATCGTCCATTAGAATTCCATAGAATTCCACTGACGCTCCTGTGTTTTCAATCGCTTTTTTCAATATTATAGAATTTACATCGTAAATTTTCCCAATTTCTAATTCTACAACATTATCGCTGACGAGCTCGTTTCCAGTACTCATGAGCCCTACCCTTAGTTTCTTGTAAACGGGCACTTCCCTAATTCCACATGAAGCTAGAATTCCGAGAGTTGCTAAATCGATTAATCGATCTTTTTTAACGATAATTTGTTCTTTTTGAATATCATGCCCAATTTTTATTATATATGTTCCAGGAGTTATAGCTTTTGAAATTAGAATCTTTTCTTCAATTCTTTCAGTAAATTCAACCATTACTACACTATCAGCGTTTTCCGGAATGGCTGCACCCGTTGCAACGTACGAACATTGACCTCTGGATATTTTTTTTTGAGGTTTCTCTCCCGCAGGAATTGTTTCGATTAATTCGAATTCTATGAGGTTGTCTTCTTCAGCAAGAAAAGTATCCTCAGCAATAACAGCATAACCGTCCATTCTTGATTTACGGAAATGAGGGACATCGATAGGACTTATAATGTCTCTGAACAATACCCTATTATAGGCTTCTTCATGGAGGATGATTTCTTCTTTAATTTTTATCTTTGGTATAGCGCTTAATATCTCTTTAAATTCTTCTACTTTAATTGTTTGTAAAAATTTCATTTGAAGATATCCTAATAATGATTATTTTTAATTTAATGAACCCATTCTGAAGTTCCATCTAAAAAAACTTCTTTCTTCCAGACGGCTATTTCTTTTTTATATTTTTCTACAGCGAGTCTTAAAGCTTTGAATCCTTCTTCTCTATGAGAAGATGTGACTATAACATGAACTAATTCGTCTTTTATGTCAAAAACTCCTTTGAAATGAATTATGATGACATCAACTATTCCGGGTATTTCTTTTATTTCCTTACATA
>JAHLWJ010000107.1 GCA_019057975.1 Promethearchaeota archaeon
CCTTTTAACTTCTCTCTAGCAATATTACGAACATCTTCTACTGTTTTAATTTCAGTCGTTATACATTCACCTCGAAAATTACACCATTTTCTTAGGATCTAGCAACTCATCTAAATTATCTATTTTTAGACCCATCTCTTTAATTACTTTTTTACACGTTTTTCCTTCTTTATATGCCCTCTGTGCGATCTCTGAACATTTATCGTACCCAATTATAGGTGTTAGATTTGTAACAATCATGAGCATTTCTTCTAGTTGATTATTTATTTGTTCTTCATTTGCTTCCAAATCTATTAAACAGTGATCATTAAACGAATTGATTCCTCCAATAAGGATGTCTATGGATTCAAGTAGATTTACAATCATAATAGGCTTACATACATTTAAATCTAAAATGCTACCATATGCTTCCCCAAAGGAGATTACAGAATCATTCCCTAAAACTTGAAGACAAACTTGGATTAAAGCCTCAGATTGAGTCGGGTTTACTTTTCCGGGCATAATAGAAGAACCAGGCTCATTTTTTGGTAATTCTAATTCTGATAGTCCTGCTCGAGGCCCACTACCCATCCAACGAATGTCGTTTGCCATTTTTAAAAGAGATAAAGATAATAATCGTAAATTACCGCTAACTTTAACAATAGTATTATGTGAAGCAATTCCTTCTGCTTTTATAGGATTACTCTTAAAAGGTAAATTAGTAATTTTAGAAAGGTGAGCTATGGTAAGTTTCGCAAAATCTTCGTGGGCATTTAATCCTGTCCCTAATGCTGTTCCTCCAATTGGAATATAATATAATTCATTACAAGCGCTTCGTAATCTTTCTATGTTAGTCTCGATTTGTTTTTTATACACTTCGAATTCTAAAGATAACGGTATAGGAACGGCATCTTGTAGATGTGTCCTCCCTACTTTTACAATATCCTTAAACTCTTTAATTTTAGTTTCCAAGGATTCTACAAGTCTTTCTAGCGTTGGGAGGAGTTTTTGAATCATATATAAAGCAGATACATGCATAGTACTAGGAATAACATCGTTAGAGGATTGTCCCTTATTTACATGGTCATTAGGATGAATCGGGTGTTTCTTACCCATAGGAAAACCTAAAATCTCATTAGCCCTATTAGCTAAGACTTCATTCATATTCATATTAGTTTGAGTTCCAGACCCCGTTTGAAATATATCAATAGGAAATTGATCTATATACTTATCTTCTTCTAAAATCTCATTTAAAGCATCATCAATTGCATTACCATTGTTTTTGTTAATCAACCCTAATTCCATATTTGCCAATAAACATGCTTTCTTCAATTGAGCTAAAGATCTAATAAAAATCTCAGGAAATTTTTTACCACTTATTTGAAAGTTTTTAATCGCTCTTTGAGTGTTTATACCCCAATAAGCATCAGAAGGAACCTCTAATTCCCCTAAAACATCTTTTTCAATACGAAAATTCAAAATTCATTTCATCTTTCAATTGAATTCTTATAAGGTTATTAGAATAGCAATAATAAAAAAAGTTTATATTAATATCTAATAAATTATGATTAAAATCCAATAATTAAGCTTTAGAATTTAGAAGAATTCATTTAAGAATGTTTTAAAATGTCAATTATTCTACTTACATCTTGATTTATGTTTATCAATAATTGAATAATCTTCTTTCTATCCACTTTAGTAAGATCTAATTTAGGACTTTCTTTTAATTTAATTTTAGGTTTAGATTTCATCGTTGGCATTAAAACTTTAGCTTCTAGAATAGGACTCCCCTCTTTTTCAATATTTCTTACATACCGCATATCCTTTAAAACTTCAGTAGCTGGCATTGATTCCAATCCAAATGCATTTAGGAATTCTTGAGCTTCATCACCTTGATCTACAGAAATAATTCTGCAATTCTCTTCCAATTCACCCCGAAGGGCAGTAGCTACTCGTGAACTTATAAATCTTTTCTTTACTGGAGATACCGAGCCTTTCCAAATAAAAATCTTTTTTAAATCTCTTCTGACGATAATAAGAACTTGTTTTGAATGTAAAATGGATTGTAAAGTCTGAGGCGTAATATTCTCTACCAGTTTTCTCATTCCTGTATCATCTAATTCATAAACTATAAAATCATCTAATTCTTTAACTGACATTTTTATCTAAAGAATAAATATGCTAAAAAAATATATAAGTTTGACTTATTTGTCCAGGCTTACAACATTTCTATATGAAATCCCTAATTAATTTATTTACCCTCTCAGGTTGTTCATTAATAACCCAATGAGATCCTTCTGGAATGCGTTTAATAGCTAATTCAGGTACAAATTCATCTAAACCTTCAAGATTATGAACTGTCAGAGCGGTGTCTTTCTCGGCCCAAATTACTAATGTCGGAACATTTATCATTATTTGATTTATCTCCATCTGCTCACCCGCTACTTCTGAGATTTTTTCTCCTTGTGATGGAGGACGTAATCCACCAGCTCGATAATAATTCAGTCCTCCAGTTAAAGCACCTTGCTGAGACCATGCTTCTATATACATTTGGCGATCATTATCACTAAATTCCATTTCAGGAGTAGCAATTACGCCCAACAAAGCAGCATAATTATTTGCAGACAATACTTCCTCAGCCTTTTGTGATCTAAAAAACAATACATATGAACTTGAAGATTGTTGAGATTTATTTTTTGCTAATAATTTCGCAAATACATTTGGATGAGGAGCATTGATAATGATTAGTTTTTCAACCAAATTTGGATACGCACTCGCAAATGGATAAGCAACAACACCACCCCAATCATGTCCAACTAATATAAATTCTTTACGATTAAAATGGTCCTCGACTAATGCCCTGAGATCTTCTACCATATGTTGAGGTTGATATTGTTCAACTTCCTCGGGTTTAGATGAGAGATTATATCCTCTCATATCAGGGGCAACTGCTAAGTAATCTTTTGAAAAATCTAAAAGCTGATCTCTCCACATATACCAAAACTGGGGAAATCCATGCAAAAAAACAATTAGCTTTCCTTCCTCCGGACCTGCTTTAACATAGTGAAGTTTAATGTTGTTAACTTCAGCAAATTCGCTCTTAAATTGAGGAAATTTTTTCCTAATAATTTCTTCAGACATTTTGTATCAATTTTAATATTAGAATTAAAAAGAATTAATTTTTGTGTTAATAAAAACTTATAGTTTATATGCCTAAAGTTTATTTCTCATTATTTCTGTAAATAACTTTAAATCAATATTGTATTCTTTATAACTTGGTGAAAATTTTGGTTAGATTTAGATGTTCTGTCTGTAATTTTATTTATGATGAGACGAACGAGGATAAAAAATTAGCCGTTTTATCTGACTCTTGGACATGTCCTGTTTGCGGTGCCCCAAAAAGTGCTTTTGTTCCAGAGGGAGTAAGTAAGGGTGATGATAGCATCGCTACAAATGTAGCAGAAAAAATTATTGAACAATTAGTTGCTTTTGGAGTTACGCACGTTTTTGGAATTCCTGGAGATTCTAATCTTCCTTTAGTTAATGCAATTCGTGAAAACGATAAGATTGATTTTATTTTAACACGCCATGAAGAAACGGCGGCCTTCATTGCTTCTGCTCACGGTAAGATTACCGGTAAGTTAGGTGTTTGTATGTCTATTGCTGGACCCGGAGCCACCAATTTAATTACTGGATTAATGGACTCTGCAACTGATAGAAGCCCCGTTTTAGCACTTGTAGGTCAAATTCCTGAAGTCTACTTAGGTAGTGAAGCTTTTCAGGAGATCGACCAAATTACATTATTTCGACCCTTTGCAGAATACGCTGAAACTATTGCAAGATCGAATCAGGCAATTAAACTTACAATGATGGCAGCAAAATATGCACTCAAGAAACCAGGAGTAGCTGTTTTAAGTTGCCCTACAGATGTTCTTGCTGATAAATTAGATGATAAAGTAATCCAACCAGAGAAACGATTGTTTAAAAGTGAGGTTATATCAACTGATGAAGAAATACAAAAGGCGGCAGATCTAATCAATAAATGCACTAGACCAGTATTATTCGGGGGTTGGGGATCGAGATATGCTGGAGAACTACTTATTGAACTCTCAGAGAAATTGAAAGCTCCAATTTCCACTACCTCACGAGTTAAAGGTGTTGTTCATGAAACACACAAATATGCTGTGGGTGTATTAGGCTCAATAGGGACAAAATATTCAGCTATGGCTATTCGAGAATGTGATTTAATAATAATTATTGGCTCAGGTTTTAGACAAGCAAATCTCGTACCTTCAAACGTAAAAATATTACAAATCGATCATGACCCAACTCGAATAGGTAAAACCTTTGATGTTGATGTTGGATTAATAGGTGATGGCAAACTCATTCTTGAGAAATTATTACCTTTAGTAGAAGTAAAACAGGAAAACAATGATTTTTTATCACACGTTTTTAAAATGAAACAAAAACATATGGCTGAACTTGAATTAGAAGCAAAGGATTTATCGGTTCCAATAAATCCAGGGTATGTTATTCAATCTATGAGGAGAATTTTAGAAAAGGATGCAATCATATGTGTGGATGTAGGTGATCATACATATCATTTCTATAAGAAATTCATTTGCGAAGGACATAAAACTTATCTAAATGCAAATATGGCAAGTATGGGTTTTGCTTTGCCGGCATCAATTGCAGCGAAAATAATTTATCCCGAAAGACAGGTTATTTGCCTTGCGAGCGATGGAGGATTCGCTATGTTAATGGCTGATTTTACAACAGCAGTGCGAGAAAATTTGAACATTGTAGTTGTTTTATTCCATGACTGTGTTTTAAAGAATATCAAAAAAGAATTAATACGTGATGGTTATCCTATCTTTGGGGTTGAGTTTCCAAATCCTAATTTTGCTGAGTTTGCTCATACTTGTGGGGGCTTTGGAATTAGGGTTGAAACTCCAGACAAAATGGATGAGGCTTTACAACAAGCTTTAAGTTCTGGAAAGCCTTCGATTGTTGAAGTGATGTCAGATCCTAATAAAATGGCAGCTTCAACAAATAGAGTTGATTAAAGACATGAAAAATTGGTTGAAAAAACAGTGAGGTGAGAAATTATGGATTTAAACATAAACTCCAAAATTAAATTAAACAATGGTATTGAAATCCCACTTTTAGGGTTAGGCACATGGAAAATTTCGGATGGAAATACCGTAGCAAATGCCATTCGTTGGGCTATTAGTGCGGGGTATCGGCATTTTGATACCGCAACGATATATGGTAATGAAAAGAGCGTTGGTCAAGGTATAAAGACCGCAATGCAGGAATACGATTTAAAACGAGAGGAAATTTTTGTTACAACTAAGCTTTGGATATCATCATTTCAATATGATAAAGCACTGAAAGCATTTGAGAGAAGCCTAAAAAGTTTAAATTTAGACTACGTCGATCTTTATCTATTACATTGGCCAGAACCAACCCATCGACAAGATGCGTGGAAAGCTCTAGAGAAAATTTATAAAGATGGAAAAGCTCGTTCTATAGGCGTAAGTAACTACTATCAACATCATCTTGAAGAATTACTAAACGAAGCAGATGTTATACCAACAGTTAATCAAGTTGAACTTACCCCTTATCTATATTTAAAAGATTTAAAGGATTTTTGTGATAATAACAAAATTAGACTTGAAGCTTATAGCCCTTTAACTAGAGGAAGAAAATTAGGCGACAAAAAGCTCATGGAAGTAGCTCAAAAATATAATAAAACTACTGCTCAAATATTAATCCGATGGGATTTACAACATAATATCATTGCAATCCCTAAATCATCAAAAGAAGTGCATATATTAGAAAATTCTCAAATCTTTGATTTTACCCTTTCTGAAGAAGATATGTCTCTTCTTGATAGTTTTGATGAAAAATTATATGTAGGAATGTGGAATCCTACTCTTGATAGATGGAAATAGATGAATTGATAAACCCTTATCAAACTACCGAAATGAAGTGAAAAGATTTTTTACTTCATTAATTTAATTCGAGAAATTTCTTAAATTTAATAAGATCATTCCTTATTAATTTTTAACTCTTCATTCCCCATTACTACAATCTTGAATTTCACTTTGCTTTTTTCTATCTTAATATTATGCTCTCCTTTTAAAGCAGTATACTCAACTTTGATCATTTCATTATTTACTGGTACAATGAATTCAGTTTTTCCATCTCTTTGAAAAGGTGCTATGTATAATTCAATTTCATTAATTTCAAATTCATCAATGTATTGCATGATAGGACCCATTGGAATTATTGCTCCCTCCCTTACATAAAGAGGCAGTTTGTCAATATCTGAATCAATATTAATCCATTGCTTTCCTTTAATTTTATCTCTAGTCCACCAATCAATCCATGTCCCTTCAGGAAAATAAATAGCTCTACTATTATCAGCTCTATAAATTGGGGCTACTAAAAAGAAATCTCCGAATAAAAATTGATCACCAATATTCCATACGTTTGGATCATCTTGAAATTCAATTACTAGCGCTCTAGTCATCGGTAAAGAAGATTTTACACATTTTATTGCAGATCCATAAATGTAGGGGATTAACTGATATCGTAAGTTAATGTAATCACGACAAATTTTTAAAACATTTTTATTAAACCTATATAATTCCCTTTTAAAAGTCCCATGAATCCTACTATGAGAATGAAATAACCCCATTTGCATCCAACGAATTAATAGATTTCCGCCAGTATTGCCTGTGAAGCCGCCAATGTCTTCACTCCAAAATTGGAATCCAGAAAGCCCAAATGAAAGTCCTGCTTCTAGGGTTGGTATAATATTAAACCAGTTAGCTGAGCTGTCACCCCCCAATGAACAGGATAACGTTGTGAACCTGCCCATGCCGATCTTGCCCAAATAAATCCTATCCCATGTATTTCTTTTGTTATTTTAGCTGCTGCTTGGTTATAAAGAAGAGGATATAAATTATGCATTCGACGACCTGTTTTGCCATTTTGATAAATACCATCGATAGGTGCTTGTTCCCCGAAGTCAACTTTAATTACTTTAGCCCCTAATTTAAGGAGTCTGCCAATCCATTTTTGATAAACCTCAACCGCTTTGGGGTTAGTAAAATCAATACAAGCCGCGATTCTTTTTTCTCTGCTAAAAATTATGCCAGTATCATATATTTCACCATCTCTAGTTTTTACAAAACCATCAACCGCTTTTAGTTCCTCGAAATATTGAGAACCTTCAGGAATATAAGGTAATTGCCATAAAGAAATTTTAAAACCCATTTTAGCCATTTCGTTAAAATATGCTTCAGGATCTGGGAACCTCTCTTTATCCATTTCAAGATCGCAGTACCAATCTTCTTTAAACCAATAGGTGTCTAAATGAATTATATCACAAGGTATTTTATTTTCTCTAAGTTTTCGGGCTATTTTCAGAGTCTCACCTGCACTTTTATATGAGATTTTAGATTGCCAATAGCCAAAGCTCCATTTTGGAGGTACTACTCCCTTACCAGTAATATCTGTATATTGGGAAAGAATCTCCTTAATATCCCCTAAAATGACAAAATAATCTAGAAAATTATCTTCGATTGCAATCTGAATATCTCCAGAGCTTAAACTGCCAACCCAACATGTCATCAGACTTGAATGGTTAAAAAATACCCCATATCCTTTAGTGCTTACAAAAAACGGTATAGGTTTATAAGTCCGTGGAGACATTGTGCTACTAGCTTCTTCAGTTAATAAATCAACAGTTTGTCCAACTTTATTTAATCGCGTAAATTTTTCCCCAAATCCCTAGATCGCTTCATGAGGATCGAGATCAAACAATTCAACGGCAATTGGAGATTTATCACTTTGTGAATAACAAATTCCCATATTAAATGAATCCCATTGTCTGAAATCATGCTTTTCAAAACCTCCAATTCCACATAATTTTTTTTCGTTAAAATTGTATACAAGAACTCTAAAAGGATATGGAATTATATTTAAATTTATCTCATTAGTTTTTATTTCAATCTTGTCTTTCAATATCGAAATATCTATATTTTGAGGGCCTTCGAATGTGCCAATAACCATAGGGGTTTCATTTTCTTCAATGATATCAGCTTCTTGTACTTTGTTCCTAGGAAGAAGTTCTTGAATTTTTTTAGGGTAAGACCGCCCCTCAGTTTTGAAAATAAAAGAATTTCCTTCTTGTTTTAGATATTGAACTCGATTAACAGTATTTCTACTAATCTTTTTAGATTCTACTAATCTGGTATTCATAGATATCTTTTATCTAATATTCTTAAAAAAATTTAGTAAAAAAAATCTTAAAAAACCAGACTAATTCCAACTAATTTTGAAACTTACCGCGTGATCGCATGGCTTTTTATCTGGAACTTCTATATGTAAGCCATCATCGTCTAATGTCCATCTAAGATCTTGGTTAACTCCCAACATTTTAATAGATTTGATTTCTTCCTCTGTGATAAGGTGGATTGAATTATTTTCTTTTTGATCTACATTTATTAAAGATTTTCTAAGGGTTTTAATTGTCCATTTTGATCTATAAGGCCATCCAAGCACAATTGCATAAAGTGCATTATCCTTCACAGTAAATCTGATGTCTTCTGGAGTGTATGGTCGATCACCTCTTTCAGAAAACATACCACCTTCTCCCAATTTTGTTGGCCCTTCCTCAGCAATAGACCATGGCGTACTACCATAAATTGCTTCACCATTAAGCTCTAACCATTTTCCCATTTCAAGTAAAGTTTCTTTATGAAGTTCTGGTATTGTACCATCAGATTTTGGACCAACATTTATAACCAAATAACCGTGTTTAGCTACTCTATCTACAAAATTATGAATAAGTATTCGTGGAGATTTGACTCCTGCTTCTCGAGCATAACCCCAAGCTGTACTCTGAGCATTAAAATCTATAGAAGTATCTGTTATCCATTTATAATATGTTAATTTATTTGCTCGCCCTACTTCATAATCAACAACTCCTAATCCAGGTGGTATGTTATTCATTTTATAAAGGATTTCAACTTCTTTGCCCCATTCTTCAGCCTTATTAAAATAATATGCTATGACTTCTTTTTTATACTTTTCTTGAATCTTTCCAAGACCAAAATCCCACCATATAAGATCAGGCTTATATTTATCAATTACTTCAATAACTAAAGCTTTCCACCAATCGAGAAATTCCTTGTTCGGCCAAACTTGATAACGTTTATATTTACCTTTATACTCCACACCATACAATCCGGCGAACTCTGGATTAGAAGTATCATATTCAGGATTAGAATGTGGAAAAAAGAACCAGTTTGCAGCATGATGGAAGGCAACCATAAACTTCATACCCTGCTTTCTTATCGCTTTTTCCATTTCACCGACAGTATCCCTCTTTGGACCCATATTGGTAGCATTCCATTTAGTTACCTTACTATCCCACATGGCAAAGGAATCATGATGAATCGCAACAGGACCGGCGAATTTAGCTCCCGCATCTTTAAATAATTTTGCCCACTCATCGGGATTGAATTTTTCTGCTTTAAACAGGGGTATTAGATCTTTATAACCAAATTCAGATGGATCTCCATAATGTTTAACATGATATTCATATTGTCGAGAACCTTTTCTATACATCCAGAACGGATACCAACTGACGTTAGGGCCACATGCAGGAACAGAATAGATACCCCAATGGTAATAAATTCCAAATTTTGCATTGTCTAACCACTCCGGAGTTCTATGCTTCTTTAAAGAATTCCAAGTAGGTTTATAATATTCTTCTTTCGACACTCATTTCTCACTTTGTGCTATTTATTTTTTTTTTTGTTTTTTAATACTATTTAGAATTAAATAAAGCTTCATTTGAAAAAGAAGATATCTAAATTATTGAAAGCAAGAAAAAAAATCGAGGATTAAAAGCTTAAAAATTTCCATGAAATAATTATTTTCCTTTTAATCTATTGAAAAAGTCATCTGGATCATCTATTCCAGATTTTAATAATAAATATTCTTGTTCTATATCTAATTGGCTGCTAACAAATTCTAAATAATCCTTATCTAATTCATTCTGAAAACGTAACCAACACCCCAAAGCATCAGTATAATCTTGCCAACCTCCATATACTAATTTACTTAAGATAAAATCTTCTTTTGAAGTAACCCAGCATTCAATGCCAAAGACCCTCTCTCGAACTCTCTTTTTTAATCCAATGGGACCCATTTTTTTATATTTACTGCTACTGGTTTTTACTACTATGTGATTAACATATCTTACCGTATCGCTTTTGTCTAAAAATTGAATAATATTGATTTCTCTAGCCAGAAATAAAGTTGTTTTCCAATCTTGTAATGGATGAAAATTATTTTTTTCCAATAGTGAAATATAATGGGCAAGAATAATATTAGATGATTGTAAGTCTATTACAATATCAATATCACGAGTAATCCTAAAGTCTGAGTATAAATTTACTAAAATACCTCCTACTAAATAATATTTAACACCCTTGTTTTCTTCCAAGCCTTCTAAAAAATCAATTATTTGTAAAAATGCTTGTTTATAAGTGCTTTCCATTTACTTTTTTCTCCCTCGTAATTTATCATGGAACTGATACATATTTATAATAATTTCTTTATGAGTTTTATCAGGATATCTCTCTTTTTCCTTTTGAATGTAATCTTGTAATCCTAATTCATAGATTTCTAAGAAAATTGACTCAATTTTTTTTAACTCCGTTTTTTTCATTAACTCTATTCTTCCTTTAAAATCTCTAGTAATTTTTCTAAAATTATTATTTGATTCAGATGTCATTATTCTTTAATACCATATTTTAACTTTAAATTGTTAACTCCTTTAAATATAATAATAGGAAAACGGTTTATTAATATTTTAGAATCCCTTAGATTTTCAAAATAATTGAACGAATCTTACTGTTTATTTACAATAGAAAAAAGAAATAAAAAATTCTGAAAAAAGAAAAACAAAATCTTTAACTCTTATCTCTCACTGATATTTTTATCTCTTATATCCTTAATTGCTGTCCCTGGCATAACTCCTTTAGGACAGATCCGATTGCAGACGAAAAATTTCTCACATGCAGGAACTGCATCATCCTTTAAAACACGTGAAAGAATTGATCTCTGTTTCTCATTTGATATTCTTGAATCACTTAAAAATCTCTCTGCTTTTGCTATTTGTGCTGGTCCTAAATATTTTGGATTTTTTTTAATAACAGGGCAAGCCCAGCATAATCCACACAATATACAATAGACTAGACGTTCAATTTTTTTCATTTGAGATGGTGATTGTGTTGATTCTGGAACAATATCATTCAACTCTCTTTCGAAAAACGGTTCAATCTCTCTATAAAATCTCCAGAAAGGTTCCATATCTACAACCAAATCTTTTAAAACTGTCATATTCGGTAATGGCTCAACCAAAATTTCAGTCTCAGGATCCCAATCTGGATGATCACCAAATTTAAACTCAGGCAAATTAATGGGTTTCTTAGCAATTTTAACGGTAGATACTTGAGTTCTACACGCGAGTAAGGGCACTTTATCTATAGTCATTCCGCATGATCCACAAATTGCTCCCCTACACGCATAACGAAAAGCTAGTGTTGAATCAAAATAATCCTGTATATAAAAAAGAGCATCTAAAATACTCATACCCTTTGAAACTGGAAATTCGAATTTGTCATAATGACTTTTTCCATTACCAGAATTTCTATAAACCAAAAATTTATATTTTTCTACCATTAGTATTTCCTCTCCTTCACCTCAAATATTCCTAATTTAACTGGTTTTGTCTTTATCTCCAACCCATCTTTTACTCTATAAATCATTGTATGCACGAGATATTTATCATCATTTCTCGTAGGGTAATCAATACGGAAGTGAGCGCCTCTACTCTCTTTCCTCCATAATGAGGCATAAGCAGTTGCTTCTGCAATATCTAACATACTTCTAAGTTCTAAAGTTCGGATTAGCCCATAATCAAAACTTCTATCTTCAGTTGAAACTTGTGTGTTTAAAAATTCTTTTTGTAATCTTGGAAGGGTTGTGGTCGCTTTCTTAAGATCCTTATCAGTTCTATAGACGCCTACATTCCTATTCAGAGTCTCTCCCATTTCATTTCTAATCTCTACGGGTTTTTTACCATTATTTTCATTCCAACTCTTAAATATTCTTTCGATATTATTGATTACCCTTTCTTCAGCAATCCGAATTTCGTTTAATGATGGTTTATTAGGTAATCCTTTTTTAAGTAATTTTCTTCCTATATATCTCCCAAATACTGCAGTTTCTAATAACGAGTTACCACCTAATCGATTAGCACCATGAACAGATAAACAAGAACATTCACCAATAGTATAAAGTCCTGGTAGATCTGTTTCCCCATATCTCCCATCGAATTTAGTTCCAATTCCACCCATTGAATAATGCTGACCAGGATGTACAGGGATTGGTTCTTCAATTGGGTCAATTCCAGCAAAAGAAATACTAATCTCTCTAATACCAGGAAGTCTTTCCTTAATTTTCTCAGCACCTAAATGAGTAAGATCTAAATGAACGTATGAATTTTCAAATCCTCTTTCCTCAATAATTTCTGTTTCAATTGAACGTGCAACAATATCCCGCGGCGCGAGTTCCATAGCCTTTGGTGCAGTTTTTTCCATAAAACGTTCATTTTTATTATTAAATAAATATCCACCTTCACCCCGAGCGCCCTCGGTTATTAAAATGTTTGTCCCAAATAATGTTGTTGGATGAAATTGAACAAACTCAACATCTTGCATTGGGATCCCGGCTCGAAATGCAGCTCCTACACCATCCCCGGTGTTAATAACAGCATTCGTAGAATATTTGAAGATACGTCCAAAACCGCCAGTAGCTAATATTATATAAGGAGATCTAAATGATACAAGTTCTCCTTTAGCAATATCAAGAGCTATTAACCCAGCAATTTTACCTTCTGCTATAAAAAGATCAACTAAAAAGTATTCATTAAAAAAAGTTACACCATTACGAACAGACTGTTCATTTAAGGTGTGAAGTAAGGCATGACCTGTTCTATCACCCGCATAACAAGTACGTGGAAATCCAGCACCACCAAAAGGACGTTGGGCGATTAAACCCGATTCTAATCGCGAAAATGGAGCACCCATACTTTCAAATTCTACAACAATCTTAGGTGCTTCCTTACACATAAACATTACGATATCTTGATCTGCGAGATAATCAGAACCTTTTACGGTATCAAATGCATGTCCTTTGGGAGTGTCGCCTTTCCCTTCTTCTAAATTACCTAGGGCAGCATTGATCCCTCCTTGAGCAGCTACGGAGTGGCTGCGAACAGGAAAAACTTTACTAATAACTGCTGTATTCCATTTAGTCGATAATTCTAAAACTGCCCTTAAACCACTAAGACCCGCCCCAACAACTAATACATCAAATTCTTCGATTCTCATTAAATATCATATTTTATTGTATTGAATAAAAACATTTTACTAATAAGATATAAAATAAG
>JAHLWJ010000108.1 GCA_019057975.1 Promethearchaeota archaeon
ATTTCATCCTTATTTTTAGGTTCTGATAATCGAATATGAAATTTTAATTCTCTTTCACTTTCGACATCGACCCAATGTAGTCTTTCAAAAAATCTTAACATATTGAGTGTATAATCCTCTTTTTCGCCAAATCTTTCAAGTTCATTTTCTATTAAATTAAACCATTCCTTTCTAGCTTCTGAATTATTAAAAGAAATGAAAATGTTTTTATCTTCAGCCATTTTCATCCATAGGTAATAATCATCATCATTAATAATTCTCATATAATTGATTAACTGAGAAATATTATAGTTTATGAGCTTCATCCTCTCTGACTTATTATCCAATTCTTTTCTGAAAAATAAATCTGTGGCTTTTAGATCAAATCTACAGTAATTATCTTTTTCCAAATATAAACAGTTAGTTATTTTTCCCCCTATTAATCCGAATATTGCTGCCATATATTTACAATTCTCGAAACTCAAATTCCGATAAATGCCACTAAACTCGAAGATTCCAGTAAAATCAGTTTTACTTTTGCCTGTAAAAAGATCTAAATTCGACTCTTTTGTTAAATTATTTGAAAGCAAATAATTTCTTAATCTATTAAATAAATTTTTGATACTATTGATGTCATAAGGATCCATTATGGAGAAATATAGTCTTCTTATTGTTAAGTATAAAAAGGGCAACTTGTTAAAAGTCGGATCCGTATATCTATTTGGTTTAACTGCATTCTCATAATACGGAATTAGAGCTTTAAAAGAAATTTTATCAAAAAAATCTTGAATTTTGCTGTCTATGAATGATTCAAAATCATCTAGAGTCTTGCCTTTATCAAAACAATTCAATGTTTTCTCCAGAACATAATTATGAAATGCAGAAATACTTTTAAATCTATTATCTTTTGGATTTTTTTTATTATTATCATTCACATATTTCTCTATTCGAGCTTTGAGAGCTGGTGAAATTGAAATTGTTTGCTGAGTAGTTTTCTTTTTTGATAACTTTCTTTCTGAAGCCATTTTACTAAATCACACTCAAAATTTTAACAAAAATATAAGCTATACTATCTTGTATATGAAAGTATTAAAAAATAAAAGTTTATTTTTAGAAAGTAGAATTTTGCTTAGAACAAAATAAAATTTAAATTTATTTTTAGAATAGAACTAAAGAACTTTTGAAACATAAACTCCGTCTAATTTATAACCCATTTCATAAAACCAATCTCTTACACCAATTCCCGATATAACGGCTAGCTTTTTAGCATCAAATTCATCTCTTGATATAGCTTCAGCTTTTTCCATTAATAATTTTCCAAAACCTCTATGCTGGATTTGAGTGATTCGGTTTGGTTTCGTGCCTTTTGGTACCAATTCACCAACAACTTTAAGCGCTCTAATGATCATTGTTTTTCCATCATTTAATTCAGGCCTATGGGCAAATTCTGAAGGTTTTCTTAATCTTAAATATCCCACTAAGTAATTCTCTTGATTATTCTCATAAGATAAAAAGATTTCTTGTCCGTTGGATGCTTCATAATCGAATCGAAATAGGTTTACTTCATCGAATGATCTCTCGTCGATAATTTCTTTTCTTTTACTAATGCCGTACTCCCGACATCTTATACATTTACAGGTGTCATCAATATCTCTTAATCTATCTTGAACTAACTGTCTTAAATTACTTTTATTACAACCAGCTTCAATTAAATATGCGGGAATGTCTCTCATAATTCTTTGGATTCTTACATATGAAGGGATATTTTTCTTCACATTCACGAGTAAATCAATTAATTCTTCATTAGAATATGGTAAGTGTTTTCCTTGTTTCCACCATTCATACAATTCTGTCCCTTTTAATACCACAGTAGGGTAAATCTTTAACATGTCTGGGCGGTAATCAGCATTTGAGAATAAAGAATCAAACATTTCTAAGTCAGATTTGAGACTTGCACTAGGCAGATTCGGCATCATATGTGCATTTATTTTTAATCCCGCGTCTTTTGCTATTCTTATTGCTTCAATACTGTCAGCTGAGGTATGACCTCTCCTGACCAAGTTATAGATATCATTATAAACAGTTTGTATGCCAAGCTCAACCCGAGTTGTTCCAAAATTAAGCATTCGGTCTACTTCTTTTTCTTTACAATAATCTGGCCGCGTTTCAATAGTGATTCCCACAATTCTTCTTTTAGAGGTTTCAGCAAGCTTTTTAGCTTCTTTCAAACTCTCTACTCGTTGTTCAATGACTCCTTCAATAGCGCCTTTAATGAACCCTTCTTGGTAATTTAAATCAGTTGATAAAAATGTACCGCCCATTATAATTAGCTCGATCTTATCAACGTCATGACCGATAACTTCTAGATCATTTATTCTACTTTGAACTTGAAGATAGGGATCATAATTATTGTGAATAGATCTCATAGCTGCTGGTTCTCTACCGGTATATGATTGAGCTACTTTTTCACCCGGTTGTGAATCAGATCCTGGACAGTAAATACAAGTTCCAGGACATGGGAGTGGTTTTGTCATAATAGCTATGACAGATACACCGGATAATGTTCTAGTTTTTCTTCTTTTAAGAATTTGAGTAATGATTAATTTTTCTTTTGACGTTGCATAACCCAAAATCGTAGCATTTTTAATAACCTTATTATAATTATATTTCTTACCGATTCGGCCTTTAAGATTTGTAACTTTATCTTTAGAAATTTGTGGATTTGTAGTTAAATATTCTATTATTTCTCTTGAGATAAGTTTGACTTTTTCAGAGTTCTTAGTATCTATATGGGCCATTTCAAAAAAGATAATCTATATTTCTTAAAATATTTGATTGTTATTAAGAATAGTTTGAAATAATAAAAGGAATTCATTCTAATGGAATTTTTCTACCAGTAAAATCTCGCTTATATTTACCAAAATCTTCGATTTTTTTTAATTCCTCTGAACTAAATATAGGTCCATCCTTACAAACTAGTAGCCCTAATGGATCCAATGTACATAATCCACACAATCCACAGCCACATCTCATAATCCTCTCAAGACATGCATAAAATTCGATGTTATGCTTTTCGCATTTTTGTAACAATTTATACATCATTATTTCAGGGCCACAAGAATATACAACGGTATTCTTGAATTGTTCTGGCGTATAATCTTTAATAAGATTTTCAAATAAATCTGATGCGAATCCCTTTTCACCATAGCTTCCATCGTCTGTGCAAAAATGAAATTCTGAACTTTCACGATCATAATCATAAAATTCATCCATATAGAGCAAATCGCTTTCTTCTTTAGTTCCTTGTATAATTTTAAAATGGTAACCAGATTTATTTAGATCATGGGCTAAAAACCTAAGTGGTGCCATTCCTATACCCCCCCCGACCAAAAAGATATTTTTATTTCTATCCGTAGGTAATTTGAAATAATTACCTAATGGCCCTCGCACTCCAATATAATCATTTATCGCTAACTTATGTAAAGATTGGGTACATTCGCCGACATTTTTAACAGTAATAGCCCAATTACTTGCCTCATCAAAAGCCGAAATAGACATTGGTACTTCATCTACACCAGGAACCCAGATCATCGCAAATTGACCTGGTTTTGGCTTTAGTTCTGTTGGTTTTTTGAAAATAAGTGTTTTAACACCTATACAATCATTGATAATTCTACTTACTCTTAATGTTTGAATAGTGTTTTCAGTCAAAATCAGGCACCTCTTGAGTTTTAAATTGATGAGCCAAGCCTTTGATATCATTTATGGATTTATATTGATTATCTCTAAGATATCTAATTACTCCCTCATTGATTTCAGTAATAATTTCTGCACCCCTGTATAAAGCTGTGCCAATTTGTACTGCTGAGGTCCCAGCAAGAAAGAATTCCACGACATCTTGCCAAGAATTTATTCCCCCACATCCTATTATAGGAATTTTCAAAATTTTGTATAAATCATATACTTTTTTAACTGCTATAGGATGTATTGCTTTTCCAGAAAGACCCCCGCTTCCGTGAGATAAGATAGGCATTTTTGTATTAACATCAATTATCATAGCGGCTAAAGTATTAATTGCTACAACACCATCTGCACCACCTCTTTCAGCAGCCAATGCAATCTCGCTTATATTTGTTACATTAGGGTTTAATTTTACAAAAAGAGGAACAGTCAATTTTTCTTTCAAAAATTTGACAATTTCAAATGTCAAGTCCTTATCAATACCAATTGAAGCAACTTCAGCATGAGGACATGAAATATTAATCTCAATGGCATCAGCGCCTGCTTTTACAGCCTTAGTAGCTACATAAAGGTAAACGTCATTAGTATCCCCAAAAACACTCACGACTAATGGAATGTTATATTTCTTAATTTCTCTTATTTCTGAGATAAAATCATCTATTCCAGGATTCCCAAGACCAACTGCGTTCAAAAAAGTTCCGGGATAAATTTCGATTATAGATGGATTTTTATAGCCTTTCCTTGAGGTTGGACCGATAGATTTGGTTGTTACAGCACCTGCTCCAGCATCAATAACTCTCTTCATTGAAGAAAAAGATACTCCTAAAATTCCAGAGGCTAAAATGAGTGGGGATTTTAATTTTAACCCGGAGAGATTTATTTCAAGCATTTTTTTAAGAAAATAATGATTATAATTTTATAATAATTATTAATGAAGAAAAAATAACTCTGAACCATATCAGAAAAATGAAATCATATATTGCAGATACTTTAGTTGGAATTTTTGCATTTGATGAAACTGGAAATATTTTAAATTTTATTGATTTTGATGATCAAAAACAAAAATTAATTCAGTTTTATGATGCTATTGCTGATGGTATTATTCAGAGTACATATGAAAATTTTTTATTAGAATTGAAAAATTCTGGTTTTGATGAATTTATATTTGATAACAAGGAATTACAAACATTAACATCACAAATATTAGGATATAAAGCGATTTTTGAGGGTTTTTCGCTCGAACTTAAAAATTTTCGTTTAAATTTGGAAACCCAATTAAAAAAAGTTGGTATAAATAAATCGAAGGATGAGATTCTCGCACAGTACAAAGAGATAAGTGAAGTATTAACCAAGAAAAAGGTAAGCCAGGCGAGTGGACATTCTGATAACATGATAATTCAGATCATCGGTACATTAGATGTAATCAAGAAATCAATTAGCTTATTTTCTAGTCATCTTAGAGAATGGTATGGGTTACACTTCCCTGAATTAACTGATAAAGTAGTTGATGACAATATCCTTTTGGCTAAACTTGTTTCTTTTATAGGAGCAAGGGAGAAATTTACTTATGAAAATCTTAAAAACAATTTTGAATTCACAGAAAATAAAATCAATATTTTACAGAAATATGCTTCAGACTCTATGGGAGCTAATTTTGATTTGAAAATAGTTCAAGATTATGCGAGCCAAATTGTTTCTTTAGATTCATATCGTCAAGGATTAGAAGACTATTTAACAGATCTAATGGAAAAATCTGCGCCTAATATAAATGCGATAATTGGATCATTAATAGGTGCTAAACTTATTGCAAAAGCAGGTAGTTTGAAAAAGTTGGCTTTTATGCCCTCGTCTAGAATTCAATTATTGGGAGCTGAAAAAGCACTTTATCGTTTTCTTAAAACTGGAGAAAAAAGGCCAAAACATGGCTTGATATTTCAATGGAATCAAATTAGGGGAAGTAAATATTATCATAGAGGTAAAATCGCAAGAGTAGTCGCAGGGAAAATAGGCCTATCGGCTAAAGTTGATTATTTTTCTGGTGAATTTATTGGAGAGAAAATGGCAATTGAGATCGAAAATAAAATTAAAGAAATTGAAGAAAAATATCCAAATCCGCCTAAAAAGACAGAACCTGTAAAAAATAAAAAAAAAAAACCTAAAAAGAAAAGATGAGGGAATTCAATTAAAATATGTCCAAAATTGAAATAAGAAATCATCCAAAATTTTTTAATGTATTTATATCTGGGGCTAAAGGTAAGCTTAAACTTTATACAAGAAATTTAGATAAAGGAAATAGAATTTATGGAGAGAAATTAGTATTTTACAAAGGAATTGAGTATAGAGAATGGGATCCTTATAGAAGTAAGCTAGCAGCATTATTGTTGGAAAATCCTATAAGTAATTTTTTATCAGAAGATATAAATTGCTTGTATTTGGGTGCATCATCAGGTACCACCGTTTCTCATCTTTCTGATATTGCAAAATCAGGTGTGATATATTCTGTTGAATTTGCTGAAAGAAGTATTAGACAGCTAATACAAAATACATCAAGAAGAAAAAATATTATTCCGATATTAGATGATGCTCGATATCCACAAAACTATGCTAAATCAATTTTTTCAAGTATAGATCTTATTTATCAAGATGTCTCTCAACCAAATCAAGCAGAAATCGCTTTAACTAATTGTAATTATTATCTCAAAGAGAATGGATTATTAATTATAGCGATAAAGTCTCAATCTATCGATAGTATTCAGAAATCTGAAGTTGTGTATGCTCAAGAAAAGAAAGTTCTTGAAAAGGCAGGATATAATATCCTTGAAAGTATAAACATACATAAATATGCTGCTAATCATATAGTCTTAATAGTTAAAAGAAAGTGAAATCAGAAAAAATCAGTTATTTTTCTGTTAGATAGTTCTTCATCTAATATTTTTTTTGTTGTAGCCCATGATTTTCTCGCGAAATGTGGTATCTTTTTGTTCTTCTTTATCCATTTTCGAAGGAAATCAATAGTTCTTTTATCTGAAGGATATCCCGAACCAAAATCTCCATATTTTTTCTTCATTTCCTCAATTAAGGTGTCTCTTTTATCCTTGGCAATGATTGAGGCCGCAGATACTATGGGAAATAGTTCATCAGCCTTGTGTTTTGAAATGATTTCTTCTGGGCTATAATCTAAAAGATTTAGTATTGAATCTCTAAATCGATTTTCATTTACATCGACGGCGTCAATATATATTGAGCTAGGTTTTAATTCTCTAATAATTTCCGCCATTTTTAATTCTTCTAATTCATTTATTGTAATTCTTTTTTCTTCCCTTTGATCAATTTCTTCTGGAGGAACTATAAGAATTTTAAAAGAATGACACTTATCCTTAATTAGTTTTGCTAGGATACTCCTTCTTTTAGTACTTAATTTCTTAGAATCTTTTACACCTATCTCAACTAAATATGACAGTTGATCTTTTTTAAAACAAACACCACACAAAACAAGAGGACCAAGAACGGGACCTTTTGGTACAGAATTCGAAATGAATTATATTCTACCAGCCTCGTCTATACCACAAATCAATTCTGATTTCTCCTCAAGAGTCTTGGATGAGTTCAATGAATTCTTCCTCATCATCAACTTCTTCTAAATTCTTTATTTTTACAATATGAATATCTTTTCCTTTTATGGCCCCTGGAATTTTTACGTTATTATCGATGATATAAAGCGCAGTTTTATGAAATAAGTCATTAAACATCTTCAAACAATTAAAATTTATCTCATTGACTTTACCTTGTTCCTCGGAGAGGGCAGAAAAAAGAGGGTAAAAGCCCCTACTTTCAATTTTATCAATTGAAGAAAATAATGATAATTTGAAAGGAATAGATCCTTTTTTATACCAATAAGAAGAAAGCCCAATATCTTTTATTATATTTTCAACATGAGATTCAAATTCACTCAATTCTATTCCTTCAAATATTTCCTTCTCTTCCATATCATACTTAATATTCCATTTGAAAATGTTAATCTTTTTGAATATTTCACTGTCCTCTAAAATATTTAAAATTTTCTTAGCCATTTCTTCTGAAGGACGCATACTCTCATTTTCATATGAACTAACAGTCCGTTTAGTTATGCCTAACTTTTCTGATAATTCTTTTCTCGTTATTGAGTGCTGTTCTCTTATTTCTTTCATTAAATTTCCGTCTAAAAACACTACACCCCCACCTCTCCTTGCTAAAATATAGGGGTATATATTATATGTAAGGATTTTCTCAAGTGTTTTTAATGTTATAAATGGCAACCCGTTTCTTACATATATTGTGTTATCTTCTAATTTCTGGTACCTATTCTTAATTCCTATTAACAATGGTTTAGACTTTAAGATTAAAGATAAAGATTTAATATCACTGATTAAGTCTGGATTCAAATTGTCAATATTGGGAAATACCTTTACACTAAAAATTTGGTCATCTTTCTTTACTATTAAATCAAAACAAAACTTACTCTTTGTAGTTGCAAAACTTCCTAACAAGAAGGTTTCATAATTAGCCTTTTTCAGCAAATTGTTAATTTGTTCAATAACAGTATTCGTCATTAAATCCAACTACTTAAATGTTATGTAATAATTAAATCTTTTTTTGTGATGATAATGTATTAAAACTTATTTAATTTATTTCTATTTTCAGTAATTATTTTGTTTTTCAATAGTTATGAGTGAGTTTAAGAAAGTCAGCATCAGTTATTATTCCAACAAAGTTATGTTGATCATCTTTTACTAAAACAGCAGAATATCTAATAAGTAAATCAGAGATATCCTTTACATTCCAATTCTCATTAACTTCAGGAAAGGGTAGTTCTTTAATAAGAGTAACATCTGCACCGAGGATTTTAGGATTATCAGTTATGTATTTTTGAATTTTTTTTGATGTTAAACTTCCATAGTTATATTTATTTTCAATAATAGGAAGTTGTGATATACCGTGTTCATTCATTAATTCTACAGCGTCTCTTATAGATGAATTCGGTTTAATAAGCTTAATGTCATGAGTCATTATATCTTTAGCGTATCTTTTAGATTTTTTACGTTTACTCCGTTCTTTCTCTAAATGTTCATATATCATTTTAAATTTAGTATAAGGAGGATCAATCAAACCACTTTCAATTCTTGAGATAGTGGATTGTGTCAATTTCAATTCAAGGGCAAGATCTTTTTGACTTATGTTTAATTTCTTTCTTAAACGCTTTATTTCACTTAACGAGGGCAAATTTTTCATATTTCGATGTTATTAATATATTCGTGTAGTGCATATTATATGTGCAAAATATTTAATAAATATTCACATATATAAAATGCAAGTACTGCATTTATCATTTAATAAGGAATTTAACTGATAAATAATTTAAAAATATATTTAAAAGAACTATATATATCATTAAGAAGTTGGTTAAATGAAATGTTAAAAATTACTCGTGCTAACTTTTTACCTATTGAAAAAAGTGAATTCCCAGAACTCGTAGAAAGGAAAGGGATTGGGCATCCTGATACTGTCTGCGATGCTGTTGCTGATGCTTGTTCTAGAGCCTTGTGTGTTTATTATCTCGAGAATTTTGATCGTGTTTATCATCATAATGTAGATAAGGCAGCATTAGTCGGTGGAGTCGCCAAACCAGAGTTTTTAGGAGGCTTAATCATCCAACCACAATATTTTCTAATTGTAGGGAGAGCAATAAATCAAATTCTTATAGAATGCGGCGATGGCACAAATAAGCTTGAATATATTCCCGTTGCCACTATCTGTCGTAATACATCAAGACGAATTATAGGAGATATTTTTAGAAATTTAGATTTGGATAAAGACATCCAATTTGATTACGCAGTACGTCCAGGATCGATAGATCTGATTGGTTTGTTTGATGAATCTCATCATTCTGAAGATATTCCATTAGCAAATGATACCAGTTTTGGAGTTGGTTATGCTCCATACTCAGATGTTGAGAGAATTACTCTAGAGGCTGAAAGATTAATTAATTCGGATAAATTTAAAGATAAATGCCCCGCTTCTGGAGAGGATGTGAAGGTAATGACAGAAAGAATAGGTAATAAAATAGGAATAACAGTAGCAGCAGCAATGGTTAGTAAATATATCAAAGATATCGATGAATATGTTAATTATAAGAATCAAATTAGAGATGCTGTCTTAGATTTAGCCACAGATATTATTCCAGAGCGAGATGTCAGTTGTCAAGTTAATGTGGCAGATATTCTTGAAAAGGGTTTGATTTACAACACAAAGACGGGCTCTAGCGCAGAAAGCGGAGATGACGGCGAGGTTGGGAGGGGTAATCGTTCAAATGGTTTAATTACTCCATGTCGACCAATGAGTTTAGAAGCCGTTTGCGGGAAGAACCCTATTAATCATGTAGGTAAACTATACAATATACTTGGTACAGAAATGGCAAGAGAGATCATAAATAGAGGTCAAGGGGATATAGTAGAGGCTCATGTAAAATTATTATCTCAAATAGGAAGACCAATTACAGATCCATGGGTAAATTCAATCGAATTAATTCCTGCTGATAATGTAAACTTCGATTCAGTAAAAAGAATATCAGAAGAAGTCTCAGCTGAAAAACTCAGTAAAGAAAGTTTTATTGATCTAAGAAAAAGACTTATCGCAGGTAAGGTTCAAGTATTTTAACAACTTTAATGTTGATAAACAAATTTTTATTTTTTCTCTTTTTTATATATTAGAGTTTCCTTCTTATATATGCAAAAATATATTTAAAAAGTGAGTATCAAGTGGGCTTAGACAAGTGGCTTAAAACTGAAGAGGAAGTAGAAAGGGAAGAAAAAAAAAAAGCTGCTTTAACCGAAGTTAAAGAAAGTAAGAGAGAAAGTGAACAAATAAGTACATTTAAAAGATCACCAACACAACTTGTAAAATACGTTCTTGTGTGCCCTAACGCAAAATGTAAGTATCAAAAAACAATTATGAAAAAACAGCTTACAGAAAAAGATAAGATTTGCCCTAGATGTAATAAGGAACTGAAAGTTAAAAAAATCTAAAGGATCTTTTATCCTACTTTTATTAGACCTTTTGAGTTGTTTTCAATTCTTTTGAGCGATTAAGAAAAAAAGGATCAAAACAAAAATGAGGAAAATATTCAACTTGCTTGAGGTTTAAGTGTTTTTAAGTCAAAAACCGATTCACAATTAGGACAAGTGTTTGGTTTCTTACTGTATTTTAAAATAAAGTAGATGAGAAAGCCCAAACCTATAGTTAGGATGACGAGGAAGCAGAGAACCTCGTGATAAATATGGTCGAACGACTTGCGACCCAATACCACTTCACGTTCACATGTTGGACAAAAAACGGTCCTTTTACCTTTTTTCGTGGTAAGTCACTAATATCCTAATTATGTTTTTAATATTTATAATAATTAAATAGAAATTTAATTATTTTTTGTTCTCCATCTAATCATTTTGTATATTTTTCCATCTCTTCGCAGGTCTTCCAATATGAATGGAATTTTGTTTAAGACATTGGTTAACTTTAGTATAGCTTCCCATTCCCAAAATTGCTCCTTCTTCGACTATTGTTCCGGGAGAAATTACACTAAATGCACCTATAGTGCACCCATCTTTGAGTGTTACTCTTTTTATTAAGAATAAATTTCCTACAATCATAGAGCTCATTATTATTGACCCTTCACCAAGAATAACATTATTACCTATTTCTACGAAATCTGAATCAATATAGCTATCTAATACTCCGGTATTACAGGGAATTTTTATATCTAATATTTTTAGGGCTAGTAATTTCGCCCACGGTAAAGGAAAGGAATTATATATTTTTAAAATGAATCTTTTCAAATTTCTTCTTAAAACAAAGAAAAGAAAGTCTTTATCATTCAAAGATCTTTCAAAAATTCCTTCTTTTGGCTGATGAATTAAGTTTAGAATAATTAAATATAATTTCGAAAAAAATAGAAGAAATAAGATAAAGAGCCCATAATAGAGAACAATTGAAAGAGGTAGAAAACAAATTATTACTATGGTAGGTATCCATAATGAAAATAAATTGAAAAAAAGCGTAAAGAAAAGACTTGTTGGGAAAATCGAAAGCCAAATTAAGATAAGATGTAGCCATACAAACCTATTAGGGAACACAACATTGTTTGTTACAATTATATCGTTAATCGCCACGATTATCACCAATTTCATAATTAATTATTTGAATTAACTCTTCCTCTGAAATTTTTTTTAAGGGAGAATGATTATAAACTGAATTAGAGGTTAATTTGTCGCATTTTGAGGTAACAGATAGAGGTAATAACGTTACATCATTCTCGATTTCTGTTCCTGGCGCAATGCAACAATTATCTGAAATACTGACATTATCTCCTATAATTATACCTTTAATGGTTAGATTTTTATCCCATAAGTGGTTTGCAAGTAATGCTTTTCCTATATATGAGTTTTTCCCAACTTGTAATAATTCTTTTGCTATAAAGGAATTTTCAATCACAGTTCTTTTCCCAAAATAACAGTTACCTATGAAATTAAAAGCGGGTTTTATTAACCAAGGAAATGGGCTTCTTTGTATTTTCCATTTTGCATATCTTAAAATAAAAGAACGTTTAAAGTAATTATTGAAATCCTGATTTTTATACTTCCAGTGAAAGGTTCCTTCTTTAGCAGGATTTTTGTGTTGGATTGCATTATAAGTTATTTTAGTGATAAGTATAACTGTGAATAAATGGATCAAAATTAGAAAAATTAGGAATAGGGGTGTAATTAAAAATGTTAATAAGGATTGAATTTTTAAGAAAATTTGGAATAAATTAGGAGAGTGTAAATATAACGGGAAAAAATATTCATTACAGAAATATATTATGCTTAACACAGGGATGAAGTTGGAAAAAAAATAAATAATTCCGAAGATAGTTATATTATAGGTTAAATTTTTAACGAATTTATCTTCAGAATTTATAGAAGTATTTGAATTCTCTTTCAATTCTATATCAATAAAAATTTGATTTAAATCACTTGGGGGATTTTGTATTTCTTCCGCAAGATTTCCACGATAAGAAGAATTGGGATCTAATATCTGGTTAAATTTAGTTACAGACATTGTTCCTAATCTAGTATTGGAGCCTATGTGAGTACCTGGAGCTACAAATGAATTTGAGCCAATTATAACATTATCTCCAATTATGACTTTTTTAATAATTAAATGTCCCCTTAGAATCATACTTGACTTTATTGAACTTCCCTGACCTATACTGACATTTCTTCCTAATTCGATGAATTCAGCATCAATGCTTCCAGTAGAAATTTTATTAGAATAATCTGTTGTTATTCCCAATATTTTTAACATCAGATTTTTGATTAATGAGGATGGAATTAAGTTTGAGATCCAAATTGGCCACTTCTTAATAACTGCCCTTAAACTCCAAAAATAGTAATCTCTGTCTTTTTTGTCTCTTTTGAAAACACCTTCTTTTGGTTTATGGGTGAATTTAATTACAAATAATAGTAATTTTGATAAAAGAGTAGAGGAAATGACTAATATTAGAAAACAAATACAAAATTGGAAAGGTAAAAGAAAGTAAAATAATATAAAATTCTCTTCCACAATTTTCCAAAATAAGTATAATTCTATTAGGATTGGTAAGATAGAACCCCAAATAATTAAAATATGAATTAGAACAAATTTTATTGAAACTAAGGTATTAGTTGTAAACGGTCCATCCTGAATTGAGACAGGGCTAGACAATGTTCAAATTTACCTAAT
>JAHLWJ010000542.1 GCA_019057975.1 Promethearchaeota archaeon
TGTATTTATGGCATGGAGAAGTGGATGAAGCTGTGCCTGTTGCTATGGGTCGTGGCGTGTGTAAAGCAATTCCAAATTGTGAAGGAGAATTTTATCCAAATGATGGGCATTACTCCACGATTTTCAAATATTTTGATGACATTGTAAGCGCTTTAACTTCTTAAGCCTTTTTAATTTCTTTTGAAATTAACATAATAATTTTATATTACATAAAACAAAGGTATACGAACACGCAAGAGGAAAAGACGACGATTTTCTCAAAGCTATTGCTGAAAAAGGTGGATATATAGGCGTATATGCAGTTCCGGGATCTTTAACGAGCAACGCAACAACTACTATAGATGACTGGCTTGATCACCTCGATTATATAGTGAATCTTGTAGGAATTGATTATGTTGGGATTGGCTCTGATTTTTACGGCTTTTCAGTTCCTGATAATTTGGCAATTAAGATTGGAGAGTTTATGGACGCTTTAGGTTTTCGACCAGAAGATAAAGCAAGCTTTTTAACAAAAATAGAGGGTTTCGATCAATATAAGAAATTTCCTAATCTAATTAAGGGGTTAATTTCGAGAGGTTATAGCAATCAAGAAATAAAGAAAATTGGTGGTGAAAACTTCTTAAGACTTTTTAAGAGAGTTGTGGGCTAGAGAGCTCTTAAATATAAATTAGATACTGATAAAAAAATTTTTCTTAAGCGAATTGCGAGGATAAGTTCAAAAGATCGCTGATGGCTTGATTACGCAACAACATAATATTGGCTCCAACAGGAGATAAGTGATAAACTATTATTTTTTTTTCAGAAACATGAGCTTTTTACATGTATATATAGTTATTGAAATCACAGTTCCTATTATGCTTAGCCAAATGAATATTTAAACGAATCCACTGATATTTTGATTATTTTCAACAGATGATTCAAGACCAAGTTGAGCTGTAAAAATCGAATCGGGTCGATTACTACCTAAAAAATTAAATAATGAATAAATTTTAAATATTACATCTTTAAAAATAACTAATTTTAACTGAAAGTTAATTAAACTAATAACTTATATAAAGTATAGCAATGGATGAAATAAGGCTTAAGCGATATCGTGATAAAATTAATTTTATCATTGATAACATAAAGGATTTACCAATAAAGCCAAATAATGTATTTGAAAAGCGTGGAATATTTTATTCAATTCAAACAGCAATAGAATCTGTCATTGATTTGGTTGCAATGCTTGTTAAAGATTTAGGTATTCAAGTAAAAGACGATGAAACTAATATCAATGAGATTATAGAAAAGAGAAATTTAAATCCTGAATTAGGAAAAAAATTAAGGAAAGCAAATGGTCTAAGAAATATTTTAGTTCACCGATATAATAATGTTGAAGATCAGATTATTTTAGATTCTGTGGAAGAAATTAAAGAGCTCCTATATCAATGGATAGATATTGTGGAGGAAATAATAAATGCAATTGCCAACAATGGATAAATTAAGAGAAATTTTAGCTCCCTTAAAGGAAAGATTTGAAGTTGTTTTATTTGGTTCCATAGTGGAAGGAGGTGTACGCCCAAAATCCGATATAGATATTGCAATTCTTTCAAGGAAAATAGAAAAGAAGGAAAATATTAAACTACAAAAAGATATTTTAGGAGAATATCCTCTAAAATTTGATCTTCGTGTTTTTGAATTACTTCCAATTTATATACAGATTTCAATTATTGAAAATTATAAGGTTATTTTTGGTAATCCTTTAGAAATCTCGGAATATTTCTATTATTTTAGAAAAAAATGGGATGATTGCAAACTTCGAATTTTATCAAATCAATTTGCCAGCTATCACGACCGCCTTTCTTTAATAAAATAATTATGATAAGTTTTCCATTATATCGAGATATTTTTAGATTTAAACAAATATTAAAGAAAAAAAAGATTATTTATTTATCTAAAGAAAAAGAAAAAGGTAATGACGAATATCCAAAGTGCAAAACCGGTTAAAATTATCCATAAGTACTTACTTAAATTCCAAATTCGCTTTCCATTATAAACTTCAAGTGGAAAAAAGGGGAATACAATGTCAAGGAATGAAAGGATTGCGCCCGTTGCAAGGCCATAATTATACCATAATATAAATTCATTTGGGATTACAATTAAGCCCATGAAAGGGATTAAATAAATCAACCATGTGCTCAATAAAACGATAAAGGCACCCATAAACGCTGTGAATCCTAATTTTTTAGAAATATCGCGATATGTCCACGTTTCTTCCTTAGGATAGAGATTACCTGGTACTGGAATCCAAAGTCCTCCTCCTAGCCCTAATAAAAGACTCATTCCAAACCAGTCTTCTATTGGTCGAAACCTAACCCTCAATTTTAAAATTAAGGCGGTTAGTTTCATGAATATATATCTAATACTAAAGAAATAGGTGATGATCAAAGAAATTCCTATGAAAGTGTTCAAATTAAATTGAACACCTGTATCTGGTCTAAGCGATAAGAGCATAAAGATAATAATATTAGCAATTAGACACCCTATCCATTGTAGCCATGGTTTATCTTTTTTCTCAATTTTCGTACGAACCCATAAAAATTGTCCCTTGGCTAAGATATGCATTGTACTAATCCATAATGGAATAATTCCAAATCCATAACGTTTTACTTGTTGACCTGGTGATAGGACTGTAAAACCTCGCATCGAAAAATTTTTACTCGAGCTGGTGTTATCACCCTTGATCTGTGTCATCATCTCGTCCACTTCTTGCTTTTCAAAATATTCAAGTGAAGCTTCTACTAAGCGTTGTCCAAACCCCATTCCCCGGACCTCAGAATCAGTAAAGATATATTCTACAAATCCTCCTTTCTTCTTTTTAGGCATTGAAAAAATTCTCAGAACGACCGCTCCTACAATTTTTTCATCATGTTCGACAACAAGTACATGAGGGGTGAATCTAAAAGGCCAAGCTTCAGTTACTGGAAAGATGTGCCAAACAAGTTTTCTAACTTGTTTTTTTCTTCTTTCTTCATATTTCGAATTTTATAATTGTCTCCTGTCTTCAAATATTCAATAGTATTTTGTTTCATATTTATTTCTCTCGAAATTATTGGATTAATAATATATGAGACGATCAAATATAAATATTTAATTTTTTTTGGTTCTTTTTTTTTCCTGCAATTCTTAGGGTAATTGACCATAGTAGATTTCTGTATCATATTCAATTCTAACTTTCCCATCCTTCTAGTTTTGTGATTTCAAATTTAAAACAAACAAACAAACAAACAAACAATCAATCCATTAAATGGTATTTAGTTTTAAGTCTAAATAGAAAAATGTTCGGTTCTTCTAATAATCTCTTCCTGTAAATCTTTTCC
>JAHLWJ010000109.1 GCA_019057975.1 Promethearchaeota archaeon
GCTAAAAAGATGTATTCAATCATAGTTTTTCACTAAAGAGATGTGTAATATAGTACTATCAAAATAATTAAAAAATAGTTAAAAAATTTCTTATTTTTCAATTTCTAATTATTGGAATATTGAGTTGAGAAAAAATAACACTAGATAATAGGACAATGTAGTTTTATTATAATTTAATTGTCTTATAAGTAAATACTCTTGCTGGGTTCATCAAACCTAACAACTTTTAAAAATGTAATAAGTTAGAATTCGTCAAAGCTGATAATTTTTAAAAGTTCAGGAACTTGTGCTATGTTAGTACCCCTAACATAAATATGCCTTAATTTCCTCAAGTTTCTTAATGATTTGGGAAGATAGGAAATATTATTATATATTATGGACAAGCTTTTTAATGATGAGATCCTTCCAATAGACTCGGGAAGTACTTCAAGTAAATTATAATCTAAGTATAGATGTTTTAATGAAGTTAGATTTGAGATCTCATCTGGTATCTCTGTTAATTCGTTAAACTCTAAGCTCAATGATTTTATATTGGAAAGGTTGAAAACTTCTTGCGGAATTGATTTTAAGCCCCATCCGTCTAAGTTTACATGTTTTATCTCTTGAATTTTCCCATAGTCGCAGTAATCTCGAAATTGATTAATGCCGACCACCACTTTCGATTCCATGAAATCCTTTTCGTAATATTTAAATCGTGCAGCATGCAACTTTTGACCTGCTTTATGGATTTGGATTTTCTCTCGAAAGTCTTCAAGATATACCTGTCTCTTGAGGGCAAATCCCTCATCTCTCCAGTACCCCTCCTCATGCTCCCACTTCGCAGCTTCCCGTATTCCCTGCCGCAGTTTTTCTGATATTTTAGCCCCTGTTAATAACGCAAAGTAACCAATAACAAAATATGGTGTTCTATCAGGATGCCGTGCTTGTACCATTTTCTCGAGCATGTCATAATTTTTCTCGAAGTTTTCTCTTGTTAGAACTCTTTCATTTTTATAAAAATCAGGAGAAAATATGCCACAAGCCTCCAGCATAAATCCTGCTACATCAGCCTCTCCATCATCATCGAGAATTTCAACATCCATTCTAGCCATAGTTTATTGTGGTTTCATATTTTATTTTTAGCAAATACTTCTTTTATAATATTTAAAGAAAATTCTCCTTTATATTTCGTTATGGATGAATAACTTTTTAATTTGTAGAAAAGAGAAGATTTAAATATTTTGTTTTATTTCGAACAAATATCGTTCGATCTCGAACAATAAAAAAAAAATTAAAAATAAAAGGAGAGAAGTATGGATACAATATCTTTCTATTTCGAAATTGTTGATATTAGATGTAGAAATCATTCAAACCTTAAAAAAAGGGAAGAAGATAAAGAAAAGAGTACTTCGGAAATAATTCATTTGAAACTAAATAAACTAGGTGAAAAAAATGAATAAAGTTAAAACAGGTTGGAAATTGCCGTTATTGCCTCTACCAGTATGTTTATTAGGTGCTCATGTTAATGGGAAACCCAATTTCAATACTATTGTGTGGTTTAACATGTTACATGATAACCCACCTTTAATTGGCGTTGCTATGTCAAAAAAGCATTATACAAATCAAGGTATTAAGGAAAATAAGGTATTTAGTATCAATATACCCACTAGTGATATGGTACTCGTGACAGATTATTGTGGGCTACATTCTGGCTTAAAAGTTGACAAATCTAAAGAATTCGAACTTTTTTATGGAGATCTTCAAACAGCTCCAATGATAAAAGAATGTAGTATAAATGTAGAATGTAAGTTAGTCAATACTATAGAATTCAAGAACACAGAGTTATTTATTGGAGAAATTGTTGAGATATATTCAGATGAGAAATATATAAAAGATAAAAAACCTGATGTGAAGAAATTTGACTCATTTATTTTTTTAATGCCTAATGGTCCATATTGGAAAATTGGGGATTATTTAGCCGAAGCATATGAAGTGGGAACAAAATATAAACCCAAAAACTAATAAAATTTTTTTATACTTAAAAATAAAAAGAAAATAAATTTAAGACAAGTTAAAATTAAAAGAAGAGATGAGAAATATGGAAGTAGAAGAAGCAAAAAAATTAAGTTTGGAATTAATAGAGTCATCTAAAGCCGCTTACTTAACAACTATTGACTCTGAAGGTTATCCCATAACAAGAGCAATATTTAATTTAAGAAATAAGGAACAGTTTCCAGAATTTTCTGAGTTTTTCACTGAACAAGATAATGAATTCATTATATATATCTCAACAAATACATCATCATCGAAAATTGATCATATCAAGAATAATCCCAAAATTTCTGTTTATTTCTGCGATCCTGAAGAATTTAAAGGAGTTATGTTTGGAGGTGAGGCAGTAATTGTAGATGATATGAAAATGAAACAAAAAGTATGGTTAGATTGGTGGACAAGGTATTATCCAAAAGGGTTAGAAGATCCTGATTATACTTTACTAAAATTGAATCCTAAAAATGCAAGATTTTATTATAAACTAAATAAAGTCAAATTCAATCCAAGAGAAAAATAATGGAAGAATTGAGAGAAGGAGGATTTTTAATCTCAAAGATCCGTCAATTATCGGAAAGGATTTTTGCTAAATTGCTTCGTGATTATCAAGCTATTGAGATAAATCCAGCCCAAGGTAGAGTTATATTTCCACTTTGGAAGAAAGATAACATTTCTTTTCATGAACTTAAAGAAAAGACTTTATTGAGTAAAGCAACATTATCTCACTCGTTGGATAATCTTGAAGAAGCGGGTTACATAAAACGGGTGCCTTCTCCAAAAGATAAACGAACTATAAATATAAAACTGACGGAAAAAAACAAAGAGTTACAGGATAAATTTATTCAAGTTTCTAATCAAATGAAAGATATATATTACGAAGATTTCACTGAAGGGGATATAGATGAGTTTGAAGGCTATTTAAGACGACTTTTAAACAATTTAACAAACTTTAGTGAAAAAAAGTAAGCCGTAAAAAGAAAATAATTCAACTATCATTTCTTTTTATTTTTTATTTTTTTAATAATTTCTAAAAAATAACAATACGAACAATAAAATCTTATCTCTTGATTTTGCCATATTTTTATAATTTTATCATGTTGTGGTTCAGGATAGTTCTGAATAAAAGTATTAAAGCTATATTCCCTTTTACAATTTCCACAATATCTGATTGAAGTATGACGAAGTTCGGGTGATAACTCTTTTAATTTTGACATTCTATTCTCTTAAGTATCAGTTAATAGTCTAATTTTCATCTTTCTTTCTAGATATTTTAGGTATATGTATTTTAACTCCTGGAAAATGAATTTTAGGAACTTGAATTTTTGGCATAATCATTTGGGTGTTAAAACTTTCATCCAATTCAATTTTTTGATTTTGAATCTTAACAGGAGTTACATCTTTTTCATTATTTTCAGTATAAATAAGAAATTCTTCCTCCTTATCAACCAATTGGTCCAAATCGCCTTCTTTTTCTGCATCCAAATCTTTTTTTAACATAATTTCCTCAAGTTCGTCATTATTGATAATTTCATTTTCAATTGTTTTGATGAAATCTATAAACTGGTATTTTTTCTCTCTAAGTACTGTTTTATAATACTTTCTAAAATTCTCAATAAAAGCAAATTCTTTAAATTTATCATACTCAAACACCCATCCAGTTTCTACATCATATAACATTCCTGTAATTTTCACTTCTGGTTTATGCATATGTAATCTTTGCAAATTTTCTACTTGCTGTTTGATATTTCTCAATACATCTATAAATGGTTTGAAAAAATTTCTAACTTCAGAAAAGAGATCTAAATTCTCCCCTGACTGATAAGAAAGAAATTCATATGGTATTTTCTGTTTTAATTCTAATAATTTAATTTTTGTCATACAGCAGTCTAAATGACCTAAAATTATAATATATTTAATCTTATATTGATAAACAGTAAGTAAAATTGATCTCAGAGTATCTTGAGTATAAAGATTTCCTGCATTTCTTAGGACAAAGATATCTCCAGGATTTAGTTGAAATATTCGGTGAACATCTATTCTAGGGTCAAAACAAGTAAGAATTAAAACAGGATATTTTGGAATTTTATTATTAACTTCAATATTTTCTAAGCCCTGCGATATCTTCCATTGATACCGTAAATTTCCATTTATTAGTACATTTTCAATATTATCAATCATGCTTTCTATATCTCGTTTTTAATCTCCCTTTAAATTCCTAAAGAATTTTAATAAAAATATTAAAATGAAAAAAAAATTATTTTTTAACTAAAATTTCCTTAATTTTCTCAGATCCACCATTACCAAAAAATTCTTTAATTTTATCAGAATACTCCGGTAAAAGCTGTAAGAATGGCATAATAGCTTTTGAAAGTGATGAAAATGCGTCATTGCCATCACCCATGATAAACATTTTATCAGGTTTTATATGTTTAAATATTTCAGGTAAGATGTTTGTCAATTGAACAGCTAAGAATCTTTCATCTGCGCTTCCCATAGCTTCTACTTGTTTCTTAAAACCTTCGGCCTGAGCTAGCATTTGTTGCTTAATATTCTCAGATTCACCTTCTGCTTGGGCTATTAACCTTCGTTTTATTTGTTGAGCGTCAGCATCGGCTTCAATAATTTTCTTCTGTCTATCACCATCAGCCTCGATTTTTTTACGTTCTCTCTCTTGTTCTGCAATTGCGATTTCTTTATCTTTTCTTCGTATCTCAATTTCTCTTTCTACGATTTGTTCTTGTATACCTACCTCATTTTTTACTTCTAATTCTCTCATTTTTGAATCTCTTTCAGCTTCAGCTTTAGCAATTCTAGCTTTTCGAAATTCTTCTGCTTGTTTAGTTGCCTCCATGTTTTTTTTTAGTTCCGGTTCTCCAATAATGACTTCTAAAATTTCTAAAGATTCAATGACTATTCCCCAATCAGATGTTAATTCATGTAGATCCTTTTCAATTGGATCAATAATCTCCCTTCTTTCTCTAATGATCTTTTCCAATGGCATGTTAGCACAAGTAGTACGAATAATCGCTTCTGTTGCGCCTTTTAATATTTTTTCAACAAAATTCTCATCTCTCATATTCCATGATACTGCACTAAACGCTTTTTCTGGATCAATGACTTTCCAAATCAACAAACCTTCGATTTCGATATTTTGATACTCATTTGAAACTACTTGTTCATGTGCTTCAACCACAGTTTGAATACTAGTAGTTGGAATGACAATATATTCATCTATTAATGGGAGAAGGAATAGACTTCCTCCCAACCCTGCATGTTTGACTTTACCATTACGTAAATGTATTACAAATTGGTTTGTTTTGAACTTTCTATATCGAGCAGCTAGGAATATTACAAACAGAAATACAACAATCCCTACTGTGACGCCTATCCCTACAAATAAAGGATTTAATTCTTCATATATCAACTTTTTTTTAAAACCTCCTTTTTTATTTTTAATTGAAAATTTATAATTTTTTGTTTAAATCTCGAAAAATCATAATTCATTTCATCCTCTCCTTTTTTTAATTGACCTCTTAGAATTATCAACTAATAAGTAACCGTTTTTTACATCACAAATGTAAACTCTATCACCTCTTTCAAAAATCGATTCTTCTATTATAGGTTTAACATGCAATCGTTCAAACTTTAATGGTGTCTTTGAAGGAATTTTAATTACTCCCCCTCTGTCATCAACTTTTAATGTTACCTCCCCTTCTTTGCCAATTAAATTCATTGTAGATGAAATTCTATAATAGCGCGATTTTGCCAGAATTTTCCAAAGAGAATTTATTAATTTTATAGATAAAAATGAAATTGTAGGGGTGGCAAAGAATATTAAATACCTGAAATTTACTCCTACAAGGTAATAAAAAGATAAACCTGAAATTCCATAAACTAGAAATGCGGTTGAAAACAAAAGCATAATGGGAGCAGGAGTAATAGTGGGTATTAAACCTGAATCAAACTCGCCCTCCATTTCTACGTCTAAGTCAGAATCCACATCTAATTCTGCTTCGACATCTAAATCCGCTTCAACTTCAACAGCATCTACATCGATTTCTGCCTCTATGTCATAATCAACATCTACATCAGTGTCGATATCTATATCGCCATCAATATCAATATCAGCATCAACATCTATTTCGGCATCAACGTCTACATCCACTTCGGCATCTATTTCACCAGCCCCTGTTATATTTGACTCCATTTGAGCTAAGAACGTGGAAATAATCGATAATAAAAATCCTCCTATAAAAAATCCCAAACACAGGCTTAAAAAAATACTATAAAAATTATTATAGAGAAGGCCAATTGATGTCATTAATAGACCAACAACTATAATCAGAAATATAGCAATATTATCCTTCCTTTTCCAGCGAAAGTACATAAATCCCTTATTTCGCATTGAGCGTCTAATTTTTTATTTTTTTTATTTTTTTAAGTTTTTTTTTCATTAAATTCTATATATTAAATTACAATACTTACATCTAAAAAAACGGTGTCTGACTCGTGGTATGGCATGGAAATCGGTAAAGATTCTAATACATCCATACATTTTATCTATTGGAGATATTGTATCAATAACAGAGTCAGTTTCTCTCATTTTTCTATTACATTGTCTACAACGCTTTCTTATTCTCATTCTATTCATTTTAAATCAAATAAATATAAAACTATAATTTAATTCCACACATATGACAAAATATTGCATTTTTATCTCGTTTCGCTCCACAGTACCGACAATAATTGATTACATCTACAACAGGAATATCTCTATTATTAACTTCTCTGAATATTTCTTTATTTTGCCCTTCAGTAGATCTTGGTACTTTATATGGATTTAATATATTGGCTTGTTTTTGAGGAATTCTATAGTGTTCATTAAAAGTTCTATTTCTAGGGGGCTTATATGTCTTACTCGTCGCTACAACAGCAAAACTAACTACTATAATAATCATAAAAAACACCGAAAACCCACCAATTATGAGTATAACATTAAATTGAAATCCGAATACCCCAGAACGATTGAAAAATAGGAAAAACATAATTCCAAAAATTAAAAAGATAATTAAGCCTGCTATAACCGCACCAGTACTAGATCTACCATATCTTCTTCTATTTGCTATAATTGGAACTACAAATGTCATTTTTTTCTCTTATTATATTTTAATATATATCTTTATATTTTTTTTTATTCCCAATATATATTCATATACTTATATATTTAAATGTTATGATCTAGAAAAAAACTCCGACAATACATATGAGAACCTTTTTAATAAATGTAACGTGATATATATATGTATATATAGAATGAACTGAAAAGCTTAAAAATATGGAGAATATTTAGTATATATCCTTATATATGAATAGAACCATTTTTTAATGCCATTTATGCCTTTAATAAATAAAATCAAAGTTTATTAATATAAAGATATATATTCAAATTGAGACGCTAATAAAAATTATAATTTCGGGGATGATTCTAATCGCAAAAGGAAATGATAATTCCAAAGACAAAAATAACCTTAAAGAGATAGAACATAAAGATAAACCAATATATGTCAAAGTAAGTGATGAAACAAGAGGTTTGATTGATAAATATAAGTTACACGGAACTACGATATCTGACCTAATAAGAAATGCGGTTAAATGTTATGACGATTTCAACTCAATCTCACCTGAAATTCATGCTACTATTGAGAAATATAGAGAGAATGATGAATCTGATATTTCTTTTATCGAACGTGCTATTAAATATTTTGGAGAACAAAAAAATTTAGATAGAGATCTTTGGGTTCGTACTAGAGATGAAATGAAAATGATGTTGATTGGAAAAACTACTTTCAATCAATTAATTGCTGCCGCAGAAGCACCAAAAGAAAGTTTGGAAAAACCATGGCATAAAAATGTAGCATTTGATCTAATTTTATGGTATACTGGCAAACCCCTAAAAAGTCTTGATATTGAAGAAATAATTAATACTATTGCGAAAATCTGGGTAGTCGCAAATTACTTCTATGCCATTGACGTACATAAGGAAAATGATGAATTCCATGTTCTTTTCAAACATAGGCAGAATAGAAGGTATTCAGAATATTGGTTAGGTTATTTCTCAACATTATTTGCCGCAGAAGAATTACCCTTTAAATGTGAAGTTGAAGGACAGACCTTTGAGGAGTCTTTATCATTAATAATAAAAATGGGGTATAAAAAATAAAACTCCGATTTAAAATTTTATTTAAAGAATAAGGTTACATAATGGATTTATGATTCTTTCTCTAAATCCCCTAACTTCTTCAGATGGTATTCAATTTCTTCTACCCATTCTTTCTTATTTTTAATGTGACAAAAGCAATAACGCACTATTTTTCTTGCTTCTTGAAAATGGGCTTTTGCTTCCTTATAGTTTCCAAGCTGTTCATAGCATTTTCCTAAACCAACATGAGATGAGGGTATAAACCAACCATTAGGCTCAACTTTAATACCTTGTTCATATTTTTTTATTGCATTTTCGTAATCTTCTGTTATCATTAGTATTTCACCATATGAATCAAAATAATTCCCTTCATCTGGCATTTTTTCAGTCAAGAATTTAATGGTCTCAATGGCAGCAATCTTATTTTTTTCATCTTCAATTCCATTCTCCTTTTTCTGTCCATAAATGTACACATGCCAGTATGCCTTATTGTTGAAAAAGTCTACATCTTCGGGATATGTTTCTGTTAACTCTGTAACTATATCTAATCCAGATTCAAAATCACCTAACATCTTTAATACATATGCTTTTTGCATTAACAGATGTTTTCTGCTCTCAGGAAACCGTTTCATAGTTTCTTCTAAAACAACAAAAGCTTCATCATATTTTTCTAATTCCATAAGAATCTTTGATTTACTGTAATAGAGATCTACAACCTCCTCTGTTAAACCTATAGCAGCATCAATTCCCTCAAGCGCTTCTTCATTTTTATCCATTTGTTCTAACATTGTACTTTTAAATTGATAGTATCTAGCTTTGTTTGATGCTTTAGAATCAATACTAATTACTTCATCAATTAAATCCAACACATAATCCTCATTAACATCTCCAACATCAAAATCATAAATAACGCTATGTCCAAAGACTAATGCTTTTGCCGCAAGTGCTATTGGATGATCCGGATAAATTTCAAACATACTATCAATAATTTCCAATGCCTCTCTAGCAGAACCTAAAGCTGTGTATGAAAAAACAAGAATAAATGAAGATGCAATATATATTCCCTCATCATCCCTAAACTGCTCAAAATCTATTTCCTCTTCTATTAACTTTATTGCTTCAACATATTTATTTATATGACAGAGGACCCTTGCTTTAAATAACTTAAATTCAATATCATTTAAGCCTTTTTTAATCCTGGAATTTACGATATCTATGGCTTTTTTATATTTCTGCTTGTCTTTTAGTACCTCTTTTACTTCTTTAACAATTGATGAAATGCTAGGGACTACATAATAATCCTCTATTATATCAAAAATATTAGGGGAAATGTAATAATTCTCTTGACTTTCATCAAATTCTTTTGGAGCATTACTTGCCGCGCTATAGTACTGAAATTCTTGCCAAATTGTTCCCTCCAATTTATCAGTAATCTCCTCTAATTTTTTCCTTGTCTCCATCTTGTATGCCAAATAATTTATATATTCTGGTAAAAATCCTTTCAATGCTTCCCTTAAACCAACATCAAATAAATGATCACAAATTTCGTTTAAGATAACATCAACGACAGACTCTAAAGTAAATGGCAGTACTCCACTCGGAATTTTTTCATACAATTTATTTAAATAAGTAAACTGAGTAATATTATCCTCTGTAATAGCACTAAGTACTTTTTCGATCTTTTCATTTGCTTTAAAATAATATGTTTTATCACTATCAACTTCTAATTTAAAGAATTTTGTGGAGTAAATGTTTTTTTCAACTATTTTGCGAATATTAAACTCTAAGTCTAATTTATCAATCTCATATTTTTTTGAGAATTCTGTAGGTGAAATGTAAACAGGATACTGATCTGGATGATTAATTGAAAAGAATAACAATATTTTGTTAAAATCGTCTTCATTATCTAATGATCCTTTCAATTTTTCAAAAGGTAATGTCAATATATAGTCTAAAAGTCGAAATTTAACCCCCATCTTCTTAATATTATGTCTCTCAAAAAATTGGATCGTCTTTTTGGTAATCTCCTCAATCCTTTTACTCTCTTCATTTAATATCGATTGTCTATCTAAATCATAAAACCTTAACATTAATGCATATTCTGCCTTACCGGCTCGAGTTATCCTGTATTCTTTATTATCATCTTTTCTTAGAAGCTCTTTCTTTAATAAGATATTTATGTTTTTAGATAACGCAGATTGATTAATAAACACAGGAGCATTATCATCAAGAAAATCTGACCATTTTAAATAGTTGTTATTATATGCCATCCACAGGATTATATGGTCGTAGTTCCTTTTTTCACCAATCGCTTTAGGAGGATAATTCAATTTCCTTTTTCCTTTCTTGGCTTTTGATAATTCATTGAACCTTTCCTCGCCCCTAACAGTGATCCTATACTCTCCCCTTCTTACCTTTTTAATATATCCATCGACAAATAATGTTTTTAAATAATTTGATAAGGTAGATTGAGGAATACTAATAGGCTCTTCTAAAAAATTTGCCCATTCAACGACTTCATTGTTCTTTAAAAGCCAAAGTATAATGTGTTCAACATTTTTTCGTGTACCCCATATCTTCCTGTAAATCTCTTCTGGGGGTAAGTTTAATTCTGATTCTGATACTCTACTCATGAAATTTTCACTAAGAATTTTTCTATACTACTTATATTTTATGAATAATCCTACAATTAATGTATAATCCAATTCTTATTTAAAGTTTCTCGTTCAGATTGGTGTTTGAACTACATCTGAAGTATAAACTACAATTGAAGTTTTAGAATTAAAACTATATATTGAAGTGTGTATATTAACTATTTAAGAAAAAAAAGAAAAAAAAGTGAGAAAATAAAATGGAACAATTAGAGCAAATAGATTTGAATTGCGTAAATGTGCCAGAATGCGCAAAAATTGAAGTATGTGTGGAAGAAGTCGATGATAAAATTGAATTAATTGAAAATTTCAAGGATCATAAAAAACCAGTCAGATCTCGATTATCAAAACTATTTAAAAAATCAAAGTTAAACGCAAAGTATGCTGAACATGTAATTCCCATTGAGAGATTAGAGCGTCAGCGAGTATATAGGAATTACGGAATATATTAGAAGTTTAAATAAATTTTTTTTAAAAATTAAGTAAGAAACCAAAAAAACAAAACCCCAAAAAGAAAAAACCAAAAAGAGGTCAAAAAAAATGATCAAAAAAAAGTTAGAGAGAAGAGAGTTAATAATTATACATAATATGATTTACCGAATGAGGTAAACAATTTTTTTCCTTTTTTAATTTTTTAATAACGTTCATAATTTTTATCAACTCATAGAAGTCGAATAAAAGGAATCTTTCCATTTCATATCCACATCAGGAGCTGGGGCGGGGCTCTGATCCGCCCAAAACTTCAAACAAATAGAGGAGAGGGGTGAAATGCATGAGTTTTGAAAAATTTCATTTTGTTGAGTATTGTCATTGTCCTCATTGTAGGACGAGTTTAATCATAATGGATAATAAAGTAACCTATTGTCCCAAGTGCGAATTGAAGAGACGTGAGAAAGCTCAAAGGTTCGGGAGAGAGAAACACATCTCTCAAGAGATTTTTTAATAATTTATTTTTTTAAATTATCTATTCTTAAGATTTTCTTATATTGAGGAACTAACAAATTAAGAGTGATTAACCCTCGTAAAAAAAGATCAAAGTTTGCAAAATTTGTAAATTTAGTCATGATGGGTATAAATACAACAGCATCTAAATATTTTATAATCACTTTAATTTACAAAATAGAGATATGAAATTATGGTAGAAAATAGAAGTTCGGTATTTGGGATTATCGCAATTATTATTGGAGCATCTGGATTAGGGCTCGGAGCATTTTCGTTTGTGAATTCTCAGGTTGTTGAAGGGCCAGAAGGGATACCAGGAGACGATGGGCAAGATGGAATTGATGGGGAAGATGGTATAGACGGTGAGGATGCTCCTGGAGGACTTATCGTGGGGATTTTAGAACCAGATCACGGAGAGACAGTTCAGGGTCTTATTATAATAAAAGCTATAATCTATGGAACGTGGAATTATTCTATATCAGTATTACGAGATGGAACTGAAATTGGAACATCTTTACCATTAGTATGGGATACAACCCTTGAATCTAAAGGTTGGTATAATATTACTGTAAAGATTACAGATTTAGAATCTAACAATAGCACTAGTGATGAAGCAATTGTATACGTAGATAACAGTCTCGCTCCAGGTTATACTTGGACAGTTTACATGAGTCAAACAAGTCCATTTTCGTGGATAGGATTATCAACGGTCTGGCATAATGTTTATGAGGATGTAGGTGGTATGTTTGCAATAAATATAGTGGTGGGCCCAGGAGAGGCTGTGCATTTGACATTCACTTGTTACGTCTATGGAATTCCAGACACTGATTTTTATTATGCTTTCTTTGATAATCCTGGTCAACCAACTGAGAGCCAAATTGGTCTAGTCACGAGAGTTACTCACACATCAGATTATGACACATTTCATTTTGAAAGAATTATGGATTTAAGCACTGGATCGCATAATATTGGTATACTAGTAAGGACAGTTTCAGGGACTGGATCTATATTTTTTGACAATAGGTTGCTTATCATTCAAGGGTTAGTAGGTACAATTCAATATTGATATAATGCAATTTGTTTCATTTATAAAGATTAAATAGTAAATTTTTTTTTTTTTTATTCTAATTAGTTAGATGGAGCTACTTCTTAATTCTTTCGCTTTTATTTTAGCTTTTGCTTGAGTGATCTCATTATATAATTCTGTCCCTGTAATTGGTGGTACATGTTGTTTATCTTTTTTATTAAGTAGGATGGCATTATCTAGACAAACAAAAATGCAATTTCCGCAACCTATGCAGCGTTTTCGATTTACTATAGAAATATCGTCTCCCTGTGATATTGCCTCCATTTGGCAACGGTCAATACATGTTCCACAACCAGTACATAAGTCAGGGTTAATTTCCGCATAATAATTCGAGGTTACAAAATCTGCAGGATTTGGTAGTTGTTTTAAACTTCTCAATCCTCCACAACAACAACTACAACATGAACATACAAAATCAGCCTTCTGTGAGTTTCCAGGTCGGAAAATTAAACCCTCTTCTTCATTCTTTTTTAAAACTTCAAGAGCTTCTTCTCTAGTAATTTCACGCCCCCAACCTGCGTCAATATATGATTTAGCCATATGACCAAATCCCATGCATGTTTCTGATCGTGAAGTAGCATGACATGGATTACCTAAGA
>JAHLWJ010000543.1 GCA_019057975.1 Promethearchaeota archaeon
AACCTAATAAATTATTAATAATAATAATAAAATATTAACTCTCTATACTAAAAAATACAAAAATAAAAATTAGTGAAAAACAATGAGTAAGGCAAAAAAAATTGAAATAACTTTGCCCGACGATGTCAAAGGATACTCCCAAGTGAGACTCGATGTCGACTTAACGAGTGGAAAAATTGGTAAATCTACTTTATCTGGAGAATTCTGCCGCGACTGGATTGGTGGTTATGGATTTGGTGCAAAAATCCTCTGGGACGAATTAAAACCAGGTGTAGATCCACTAGGTCCAGAAAACGTATTTGTGTGGTCTATAGGACCTTTTCCAACTACAATATTACCTACTAGTTCAAAGTACGGCGTATTTGCTAAATCTCCTTTAACAGGTATATTTGGTATGGCTATTTCCTCAGGTTCTGTTGGAGCACAAGCGCGACGCGCTGGTGTCAACGCAATCGTGATCAAAGGAAAAGCCTCTGAACCAGTTTACCTAGTTGTAGACGATGACGATTACTATCTTGAACCATGCAGTAAAACCGTTTGGGGAAAAGGAAATTTTGAAACCGAGGAAATCCTAAGAGAAGAATTCCAAGATCAAAGATTAGCTGTTATGTCAATTGGACAGGGAGGAGAACGATTAAGTAAAATGGCGTGTATAACTAACGATAGAAATAGACAAGCAGGTCGTACAGGTATGGGCGCAGTAATGGGCAGCAAAAATCTAAAAGCAATAGCATTTCGGGGCACGAAAGGCCTCAAAGTTGCATATCCTCAAGAATTTTACAAGATAGCTAAGAAATTAATAAAAATAGCTAATGGCCCTGCAACCGCCAAATATCGTGATTTAGGTACACCTGCAGGAATAACAAGTTACAATAAACTCGGAATGATGCCTACCATGAACTATCGCGAAGGCACCTGGGACGAGATTGACAAAGGAGCCTTTACTGGCGATAAACTTAACGAGGACTGGATCGTCAAAAAAGTAGCCTGCTCTCAATGCTCAATTGCTTGCGATCATTTGGCGAGAGTACCTAAAACTCACCCTGAATATCCTAATTTAGTCGCTTCAATTGATGTTGAAATGTGTTATTCCTTTGGTACTAACACTGGATGCGCTGATTGGCCAACTATTTTCAAATGCGTTGCTTTATGCGATGATTTAGGAATTGACGCCATTAGCGGAGGTGTAACAGCCAGTATGGCTTGCGAATTATACGATTTAGGGCTGATAACGAAAAAAGATCTTGGATACGAACTTCCATTTGGCTCTACCACTAATCTGGCAAGATTTACGGAAGAAATGATTCTCGGTAAAGGTTTTGCTGGTGAAATCTTTGGAGATGGTTGTAAACAAGCTGGTATAAGATTAGAAGAAAGGGGAGTAAAGAACGCTGGTTTCTATGGAATGCACATAAAAGGATTAGAAATGCCTGCTTTTGATATTCACGGAATGACGAGTTTTGCGGTTGGTGAAAGCGTATCGATAAGAGGAGCTTGTCATCTAAGGAATGGGGCTTATGGACTTGACGCTAAAGGTAAATTCGATAGATTCGGATACGATAAACCACTTGAACGTGGTAAAGCAATCATAGGACTCGAAGATATCTATTGTATTATCGATTCCTATATAATTTGTAAGTTCACTCGCGGAATTTATGAAAACGATGCAGAGTTAGCAAAAGTCTATGAGTTAGTAACTGGCATTCCACACACCGAAGCATCAATCAATAAAAGAGGAGCTGCTATCTTAAACCTTTCAAAATGTTTTAACATTCGAGAAGGGTGGACCAGAGCGGACGATCATCCCCCAGAAAGGTTCTTCAAAGAAGCACACACAAAGGGACCTGCTAAAGGTGTCGTCTTAAAAGAAGAAGGATATCAAAAACTCTTAAGCGGATACTACGAAGCTCGTGGTTGGGATCCGAAAACGGGAATTCCCACGGATGCAACTCTAAAGGATTTGGGACTAGACTTTGTAATTGGTAAATTAAAACCTGCGGGAGGTAAGTAAGAAAATGCCTAAATCAACATTGAAGAAGCGTGGGGGAAAAATGCATCAATTCATAATTATCGACCCAGACTTGTGTACAGGGTGCGAAACATGCGAATCAGTGTGCTCGTTTGTCCACGATGGCGAATTTAACCCTATAAATACTCGAATTCATAGAGTCCGAATTGAACCCGTTTTTAACATCGCTCTAGCGTGCCAGAAGTGTGAAGATGCGCCTTGTATTCGAAGTTGTCCTGAAAAAGCTTTGACCAAAAATGAAGAGACGGGATCTATCATAGTAGATGACGATAAATGCAATGGGTGCGCTTATTGCATACGCGCTTGTGATTTCGGCGTTATAAATTTACACATTGATTCCCAGAAAGCACTTATATGTGATCTCTGTGAAGGTATGAAAGAAGATTATATTGATCCAGAAGTAGGTAAAGTAGAACCTCAATGTATTGCGGTTTGCCCAAAAGAAGCTATTGACTTGAAAAATGTCGAACAGATTGGCGAAGAAACCAGAATTGAAGCAGTTAAACGTTTATTCGGTGACGTTTCGGAATTTGGCGGCAAATAAATAATTTTATTATTTAATTTATTTTTTTATTTTTCTATATAACTTAAACATATTTTAGCATAAATCTTCACTAATTTTTAATATATCATCGACTTTGGAATCATTTGAGAGATGGAGTTTACTGAGAATTAGTGAGTTTATTTGGTTTCTATTAAATTGATCCATAATTACGAGATTCAATCATCTTTCTTTAATATATTTTAGTTCTAAAATTTTGAATAATTATTTATATCACATCCGATCTATCACTTAGTAACAAAATTTACACAAAGATGTGATAAACATGGAAAAAGTTTTAGTTGAATTGAAAAAATCAGTTCTTGAAGGTGATGATGAAATTGCTCAAGAACTTGCTCATAAGGCTTTAGAACAAGGATTAGACCCAATGATGGTTGTAAACCAAGGGATTATCCCAGGAATTCAAGAAGCTGGAGAATTATGGAAGAGAAATGAATATTTTCACACAGATATTATTTTATGTGCTGAAGCTTTCCGTTTAGCCATGGATATTATCGAGCCAAAACTTTCTGCTGGAGAAAGAGGTAGTTCAGGAAAAATAGTAATAGGAACAGTTGCTGGAGATATGCATAATTTAGGTAAAATCATGGTTAATGCAACTCTTCGTGGGGGAGGCTTCGAAGTTATTGATTTAGGAGAAGATGTATCAAAAGAGCTTTTTATAAAAACAGTTAAAGAAGAGAAACCAGATATTCTGGGTTTAGGATGTTATATGACAACTACTATGTTAGAAATGAAAAATATCCTTGGGTTACTCCAAA
>JAHLWJ010000110.1 GCA_019057975.1 Promethearchaeota archaeon
CTTTCCATAATCTACCATCATCAGTAGGATTATTTTCATTGTTAATCATATTAACATAAGTCTCCCTTATGTCTCCTTGCTCTATATCAGCCGGATTTGTTGGCAGTATATAATTCAGTTCAGGAGCAGAAGAAAACATCAACTTAACTAACTGACTATTAAGCCAATTAGCACCCATTGCTCCAGTATTAGGATTTTGGTACTCACTTTCGTTAAATACAAAATCTTCGCCCCAATTATCTTCCTCCATACCTAACGCTTTATAACTTGCATATCTATCATTGCAAATTCTTACCATCCAAGGCCATTTCCCTTCATCTCCGCCCAATCCAGAAATCATTAAACCAAAATAAACTAAGACATAATCTGCTCCTAAGGCACGAAATGCTTTTGCACTATAAATTTCATTAGTCTGCATTAAAGCCATACCTGTTAAACCGATTCTAGTTGAATTATTAGTAGCGTTATCATTAACCGTAGTGACGTTGCCTATAGGGGTAAGCCAGTAGCCGTAATCCCACCAAGATACAACTACATCAGTACCATCTAAGTTAGATCTCATCCACATCAGAGATTCTTCCCAATCATGAATAACACCCGCCGGTGATATTTGACTATAAGAAAATTGGTCAATCGCAATATCTGTTGAATGAACAATTTGAGCGACACCTAAAAACCCAACAACCATAAATATAGCAAGAATTTCAGAATTCCCTATTGTGCTTTTTAATTGTCTTTTACGTTTTCTACTAATGCCCTCTCTCCTTTCTCCTAAAAAACTACCAAAAATTTTTAAAATACTTACTAATCCATATGCCCCCATCAAACAAACTGCGGGGGAAAATATTAATATAATCCGAATCATACTTCCTGTAAAATAATACATTAGAATAATAAACGCAATAAGGAAAATTTCTGGGGCATTTAAAATTTTAAAACAGAAATAAACTCCAAGAGGTGTTAAAATTAATGGAATTAATGTGTTATAATAGAAAACACTCCAAGCACTTGGCATCTGTTCTGCAACTGAAGCTATTAGACTTATGTCCTCGCGAAATAAAGGATTAAGGATCGTTTGAAACCGTCCACCAAAACCAAAAGGAAGAATATCAGGAGCAATCCATATAATCATTGCGCCAATTACTAAAGCGGGTATAAAACCCCACTTTACAGCATTTAGTATACTTTTATATAAAGATGGGTGTTCGACTTTTTTTGATTGTATTATGTGAAATATAATTAAAATTATGGTAAATAGAAAAATACCACCTATTTCTAGATCTGAAAATAAGGAACCGTAATTAAATTTTGAATATAAAGAAAAGATTAACAAACCAGTTCCTTGTACAACAGCATAAGAAATTAGTATATTTTCATTGTATTTTTCAGTAAGGATCAATATAATACAAAGTAATGGGATAACCAAGTAAACAAATTGATAACCACCCCAACTTAGAGACAAATACCCTAAGGAAAGTCCGCCAAGAATAGAAAATAAAAATCTTCCAGTTCTTATACCTTTTAAAAGAAATAAGAATGTCAATAGAGTAGCAAAAACACCAATTGTTTCATTATCAAAGAATCCTGCCATTGTACGCTGCATATAACCGGGATTAAAGGCTAGAAAAAAAGCAGCAATTAATCCAGTCCCTCGATCAAGAATTTCTTTTCCTAAGAAGTAAATGACTAATACCGTTAGACCGCCCATAATTGCGGGGAAAAAATAACATATATCATACAGTGAGATAGGAATTCCAAAAAATGTTGTTATTTTATATATAATCACAACTGTAAAGGTCAAACCTGGACGTAGACCTCCACGGTTAAATCCAGTGGGATACCAGCTCTTAAAATCACGCCATGAAAAGTATTCGTATAAAGTATGTTCCGATAAATATTCTGCGTTATACCATTGTATCCAAGGATCAAACGCTTTAATTAATCGTGGTCCTCTAATCATTGGACTGATCCTTAATAAAATGGCTAAGACCACAACCATAAAAATTGCGATGAAAAACAAGACATTTTGCGTTTTTATGCTTATTGAGGTTCTGATGCGATCACGGAAATTTCTTAGTGAAGCAATGATCTTGACCATGGTATTTCATTTAAAATTTTAATAAATTGGTAATTTATAAACCATAATTAAATTTTGAATATAAAAAATATCCTTCGGATTAAAATGTTTTTCTTTAATCCGACACATTGTAAAAATCAAAATCGTATCAATAAAATAAAAATGTTTTAGATTTTTTACATCTTTGATTGATGTACTAAATATTGTTGATCTAAAAACTATGGAAAAAAGCAAGTACCTTTTTAAAATATATTATATAGGAAAATCGAAATTTTTCGGATCTCAAAGACAATCTAATTTTCTGACTATAGAAGATTGTATTTTAAAAGCATTAATGAAAAAAAAATATATTCACAACATTAAACTTTCAGGATTTGAGGCGGCGAGCAGAACAGATAGACTTGTATCTGCTCGAGGTGCATACTTTACTTCTATATTGGAAAAGGAACCCGTTTTAATGGAAATTAATTCAGCTTTACCCTATGATATAGGGATATGGGCATATACAAAAGTGCCTCTAGATTTCTCTTCTCGATATAATGCGATATTACGCCATTATTTATATCTCGTGCCAAAACCACTTTCGTATCTTCGGAATATTAGCTCTATAAACATTGAAATCATGCATAAAGCTTGTAGAGCCTTAGAAGGGCGACATGATTTTATTAATTTCTCAAAAAGAGGTAAGAACGAAGTAAATACTAAACGAGATATGGAATCAGTAAAATTGTCAATTGAGGGTGATTTTTTAATTTTTCAGTTTAAAAGCAGAGGATTTTTAAGACAACAAGTTCGCCGCATGGTCAAGAAAATTTTAGAGCTGGGAACGGGTAAAATCTTATATGATGATTTCATTCAATTACTCGATCCCTTGAAAGTCTTTTCTTATCAACCTGCAGATCCACGGGGATTAATATTATGGGACATTATTTATGATGAAAAAGTTAAATTAAGTGAGGATCTAAAATCTAAGGGAAGAATGGAAAGTTTCTTTTTAAAAAATAAAGAATCTTTTAATTTTAAGCATCAACTATTCAGCCTCCTGCAACATCACGATTTTAGAGAGTAATGCATGCAACTGTATTTCTTCAGTTCCACCTTGACTTAGGCGATATTCAAATTCAGCTAAAAGCTTAGTTAGTTCAATTTTCAAATCTTCAGAAATATTTAAGTCATAAATTTCTCTATGAATATTTTTAATAATATTTTGTCCTGAGAGCCCATAATCATTGATTAAATCATTTAATAGTTTAATTGATAATTGTAATTGTCTTTCTAAAGCAGCCTTTAAAATATCTTTTATCTTTCCAGGGGGAACTTCTCCGGCAACTCTAAAAACTATATCATTATCAATTTTTTTAGAGATCGTGCCGCATGATTGTAAGTAATTTATAGCCCTTCTACAATCCCCTCTAGAAACATCTACTAAAGCGTTTAGACCTCCGGGAGTTAGGATTATCTTTTCTTGTTTTGCTACATAATTCACCCTGGTTTTGATATCAGTGTTGCTTAAGGATGAAAATCGAAACACAACACATCTTGATTGAATAGGCGGAATAATTTTATTTGAATAGTTACAGATTAAAATCATCCGACAATTTTTTGTATATTTTTCCATTGTTCTCCTTAAAGCTTGTTGAGCAGGAGATGTCATGTTGTCTGCTTCATCTAAGATCAATATTTTATATGGAATGTCTATAGATGGTAGTGCTTTAGCAAAATCCTTGATAAATGTCCTTATGACATCTATACCTCTTGCGTCACTGGCATTTAATTCTAAATATGTCCTATTTCTTGCCATCTTTCGCCCATATAATTCTCGAACCATTGCTAGCGCAGAAGTTGTTTTACCTGTCCCAGCTGGACCAGCAAAAATGAGATGAGGCATAGACTTATCTTTAACAAATTGTTTCAAACGTTTAATGATACCTTCTTGATTTACAACATCACTTAAAAATCGGGGACGATATTTTTCAACGAAAGGTCTATTCTCAAGAGACATATTTTTTAATAGATGAATTTAACTTTTAATAGATTATATTAAGAATTAAATTTCCTTAATTCCTTATTAATATTCATATCATCTAAAAAAAAATATTATAGAATATTTATGACTGAATTCAAAATAACAAATATAAAGTCAAGATGGATTTTAGATTCACGAGGAAATCCCACTGTAGAATCAGAGGTTTATGTCGGAAAAAAATACGCCAGGGCGGCAGTTCCTTCTGGCGCATCTACGGGGGTTTTAGAAGCACTTGAACTACGAGACGGTGGAAAAGCTTTTAAAGGTAAACACGTCACAAAAGCAGTATCTAATGTCAATGAGATACTAAGTAAAAAACTGTTGGGTTTTGATGTACGAGAACAGTCAAAAATTGATGAAGAAATGATAATCATTGATGGAACTGAAAATAAGAGTAATTTAGGAGCTAATGCTATATTGTCTGTTTCATTAGCAGTTGCTAAGCTAGCTGCAAATTTATCCGAAATACCATTATTTGCTCATATTTATAAATTAGCATTCAATAAGACAAGACAAGATTATCTCTTACCATTGCCATCTTGTAATATTATCAATGGAGGAAAACATGCGGGAAATAATATATCAATCCAAGAATTTATGGTTCTACCCATAGGCGCTAAATCATTCTCAGAAGCTATACAGAATGTAGCTGAAGTATACCAAACATTAAAAACCTTATTAGCTAAAAAGTATGGCCCCTCCGCGATTAATGTTGGAGATGAAGGAGGTTTCGCCCCGAACTTATCCTTAACATCCGAAGCTGTTGATATTATAATTGAAGCAATCGAAGAAGCAGGATTTTTAATGGGCACTGATTTTGTTTTAGGAATGGATGCGGCAGCGAGTGAATTTTATGAAGATGGCATTTATAACATTGATGGAAAAAAACTAAGTGAAGAAGAGTTATTACAATATTATCTCGATTTAGTTCGGGATTACCCATTTAAATCAATTGAGGATCCATTTGACGAAAAAGATTTTAGAAGTTTTACAAATTTAACTGCTAAAATTGATAAAACAATGCAAGTTGTAGACGATGATTTAACGGTAACTAATATAAAAATCTTAGAAAAAGCTATAAATGAAAAGGCTGGAAATGCTCTATTACTGAAAGTGAATCAAATTGGTTCTCTCACAGAGGCTATAAATGCGTGTAAAATGGCCTTCAATAATGGATTTAATGTTATGGTATCTCACCGTTCTGGAGAAACTGAAGATCCCTTCATTGCAGATTTAGCAGTTGGACTTTGTACAGGGCAGCTTAAAACAGGAGCTACTTGTCGAAGTGACCGATGTTCGAAATTTAATCAACTTCTCAGAATTGAGGAACTGCTAGAAAGTAAGGCGATTTATCCTAAAAATTTTGACTCATGGAAGAAATTTCAATAAGCATCTAATAATTTAATAAGTTTATATTCTATTTTTTAAAAACCGAAATACATTAACATTAATATATTTAGTTTTTTTTGTGTGAAATTGAAAGGTTCTTTCAAGCCTCATATTATAAGGAAAGAAATTATCAATATGCCAATTAAATCTCTCACAAAATTTAGAGATAAATCTAAAAACCTTGTCTCCGGCTAGATGAATAGAATAGACCACATTTGAAAAAGAGAAAGCTTTTTCTAAAAAAATACGATCAGCAGCTCTTTTTTTGACTCCAAAAGGAGGATTCATTATTGTAGTGATTTTTAAATTATTGAAGAAGTGCTTCTTTGAAAATTCAAGATTTCCTAAATCAGTACATAAAGGAAATATGATATTTTCTAATCTCAGGGCATGTATATTCTTTTTTAAAGTTTTTAAAGCGTTAAAATCTATATCAATACTTAAAACTGAATTCGCTTTTAAGTAAGCACTTGCTATAGATAATCTTCCTGTTCCTGAGCCAAGATCAACAATAAATTTATTATTAATATCGTTATATTCTAAACCCGCGAATAATATTATATCAACAGCACTAATTGCATCAATGCAATATTGTTCTAATTCAATTTTAGGTTTAATAAATGTTTCAGTGTTTTGGATGATAGAGATTAATTCTTTTTTGTTGATTTTCATCCGTAAAAATGTTTACCCTTTTATGATTAATACATTAAATTTATTTATTTTATTTAATAATATTTTCTTAATAAAGAAAGAAATTGGGAAATTAAAAGATTAGTGTTGATACTATTGGATAAAAAATCTTTAAAAAATGACGATCTGGTTCTCACAGGTCAGTATCTTGGAGTCGTTGAGGAGTTTCTGCCTGATAAGCAATCAACCTTTGTTAAAGATGGGCAAATTTATGCGACTAAATCAGGATTTATTGATATTGACAATGAAAAAAGAAAAATTGAAATAAAAACTCATCAAGATAAAGACCGAAAAACTGTAAAAATTGGAGATATCGTTATTGGCCCTATCTTATTTTTACGGCAATATTCAGTTGGTACAAATTTTTACACGATAAATCAGAAAATTCATTTTAATTCAAGCTATTTCGGTAACATTCATGTCTCTCAAATCTCAGATAGATTTATTGAAAAAATACAAGATGCATTTCAAATTACTGATATTATAAGAGCTCGTGTAATCAGCTTAAATTATAACGAATTTAATTTAAGTACAAACGGGAAAGAACTTGGAGTAATTTATGCAGATTGTGTTATTTGTGGAACACCTCTGGATAAAATTGGTTATAATAAGTTAAGATGTGAAAGATGCGGGAACATTGAGACTAGAAAAATGGCAAATGACTATAGGAATGTTTCTGAACCTTTAAGATTTTAATTTTTTTTAACATAACTTAAAATTATTTTATAGCAACCATTATAATATTATAAGGGGTTTAGATTTGAAAAAGGTAGGTAAAAAAGTCATTCATTTCTATAATAATAGTGGTTCTTTAGACAATGTTATTAAATTCCTTGAAAATGTGCAAAAAAAGATAAATTACCTCAATTTAAATGCGAGAGTTGAGGGAAAAAGCATAAAGATTACTTTATTTGGTTCACGAGATCTTCAAAATCTAGCAACTGAAAGATTAAAAAACCTTGCAAATCAATATCTATAAAAATTGACTTTTCTTACAAAACCATAAAAATTTTATTTTATTTTAAATATTTTATATTATCAATTCCTAATTAATTGGTGTCTATAATGACTAAGAAAAAAACAGAAAAACCAGAAGAAGAAGATGATTTAGAAGATGAGCTAATTGATGATGATATTAGTGAGTACCCTGAATTAGGTGAGAAAAAAGAAAAAGAAATTGTTCCTCCATCAGCAGATGACGATGATATTGAAGAAGAAGAAGAATTTGAAATAGTAGAGGAAGCTAGATTTCCAGATTATAAGCACCTCAAATTAAACTTAACTAAAACAGTTGGCGAGAATGATTACGAATTAGTTATTGAAGGTCAATCACATGATTTCTGTAATATTCTCGTGAAACATTTATTAAAAACCGAGGGTGTAAATGCTGCAGCGTACAAAGTAACAGGTCTAGTACCAGCCCAAATCTTTATTCGCCTTGATAAGGGTAAAATCAAAGATATTTTGTTTGACGCAATTGAATCTCTAAGGGAAGAAGTGATCGAGGTCCAAAAACAATTCCAAAAACTTACTTAACTATTTTTATAATCTTTTTATGAAAACTTTATAAGAAGCCATAATTCAACTTATCTTAATGGATTATGAGTTTTTAATTAGAGATCTAGACCTGAATAAATCCCAAAAAGCGATAGGGACAGATAAAGGGTTAGCAAAAATAGGAGATGGAATTGTAAATCTCACTTATTCCGTGGCAAAATCGATATATTTAACTAAAAACAGTCCAAATAACAAAATTTTAAGAACTGGAGTAAAAGTTAATAAAAAAATTTTAGCTAACGCGTTGAAAAATGCCAACATGAAGAACTTCGCAAAAACTCGAGCTGATGCCCATGATCTTGCTGATACAGCTGAAGCCTTAGTCGCCTATGTCTGGCTCAGCAAAAAAATTTCTTTATATGAAATAATTAACTATTTATCAGAGAATTTAAGGGGGGATTTAAATATTAGGAATGAAGAGATAAAGAGTGCCATAGAAGCTTTTACTAATCTTTTCAATTATATTAAGGAACTTTTACCTAAGAAATAATAATATGAAAGATAATCCCATTACTATTGGAATAGATGATTCAACCTTTGATTTAAAATCTGGACTTAAGACAACTCAACTGATTGGAGTTGTATGCCAAGGTACTAGGCTGGTAAATGTAATAAGAACAGAAATTAATATTGATGGAAATAATGCAACTGAAAAAATAATTGAACTTGTACAGCAAAATGAGAAACATATCCAATATGTACTTACTCATACAATAACATTTGGAGGTTTCAATATCGCTAACCTTGATAAAATTTACAATGAATTGAAAAAACCTATAATTGCATTTAATGATCAAAAAGTTAATCTCGATTCTGCTATCAATGCTCTAATTAAAAAATTTCCAGAAGATTATAGAGAAAAAATCAATTACATAATAAGCGCTGGAAATCTATACAAAACTAGCATTCAAACTGCTGGTGGAATCTCAAGTCTTTATTTTCATTTAAAAGGTATAGAAATTTCTGAAGTAGAATTATTAATACAAAAGAGTACAATTGATTCTAAATTACCAGAGTGTCTTCGTCTAGCACATTTAATTGGAAAATTGTTCTAATTATTAATTCATTTGTTACTATCAATTTCGTATTCTAAAATACGCTTAATTCTTCCGCGTAGATCTACTCTTATCGCAGACATTCCATAAGTGGGGATACCTAATTTTTCTTCAACTTGTTCAGCACTTAAAGCACCAGGAAGATCTTGCTTGTTTGCTATCGCAATTATTTTTGAACCTATATAACGTGAAAACTTTCTATAGATTTCTTTTGTCTTTTCGATACTATCTTCAGTAGAGTCGCATACTAGTATTGCTAATCCCGCTCCTTTCAAAAAATCTTGCCACATGAATTTAAAACGTTCTTGACCCCCAAAGTCCCAGATATTAACCTTGCTTCCACTTAAAACAGAATCTTCTATTTCTAATCCCACAGTTGGGTTTGTCTCCTTTGAAATTTTCCTTCCTTGAAGTAATGATAACAAAGAAGATTTTCCAACCCCACTTTGCCCTACAAAACATATTTTTGCTTTTGTCGTGTGAACTTCCAATCAACCTTCTCTTATTAGAATCTTCTTACTAAGAAAAGGTGATTAAAGCATCAAAAATATAAATAATATTCATATAACATGGGAATATTCCAATATAATCCAAAAATAGAGTAAAAAAAAATTCAGAATTATACAATAAAATTACAAAAACCTATAGATCAAAATAAGTATAAAATAAAAAAGTTCAAAAAAAAAAAGATTTCTTTATGCTCCTTGTGTTCCCGTGTCAATATCCTTTACAATCCCTACCGCGACCGTCCTTCCCATATCCCTTACAGCGAATCGGCCCATCTCAGGAAAGTTTTCATATTTCTCGAGGCACATTTTCTTGATTGGAGATAACTCAACGATAGCTGCTTCATTTCTTTTCAAAAATTTAGGTGAATCCTCAATTACAGCGCCTGTCTTCTGATCTAATTTTTTAACTAAACTTGTAAACTTTGCGGCAACTTGGGCTGTGTGGGCATGAACTACTGGTGTATAACCTTGTGCTACAGCAGTTGGATGCCAGATTACTATGATTTGTCCTGTCCATTTTCCACTTGGGTTAATTACAGTAGGAGGATCACTAGGATGCCCTAAACAATCTCCCCGGCCTGCATCTTGCAGGGTAATTCCACGGATGCTTATACCAACATTATCTCCAGGCTCAGCTTGAGGGATTTCCTCATGATGCATTTCAATAGTTCTAATTTCTCCTTCGAAGCCAGTTGGCATGATTATTATTTTATCGCCCTTCTTCAATACACCTGTTTCTACTCGACCTACAGGTACAACACCAGTTCCCTTAATACTATAGGAATCTTGAATCGGAAGTCTTAAAGGTTTACCAGTTGGTTTCTCGGGAAGTGTAAAGTTATCAATTGCATCAATTAAGGTTGGACCATCATACCATGACAATTTATCGCTCTTTTTCGAAAGATTCTCCATTGCCATACCACTTGTAGGCACGAAGGGTACATCCTTTACACGAAAACCGATATTTTTTAGAAGATCACCGACAGATTCTTTAACTTCATTAAACCGATCTTCACTATAATCATAAACATCAGCTTTATTTACCGCAACAACAAGTTGCTTTACACCTAAAGTTTGTGCTAAATATGCATGTTCACGTGTTTGTCCATTTGCTGCAATTCCAACCTCCATTTCACCTTTCTTCCCGGAGACGACGAGAATTGCGGCATCGGCCTGACTTGCGCCAGTTATCATGTTTTTGACGAAATCTGCATGACCTGGTGCATCTATAATAGTAAAGTATCGACTTGGTGTTTCAAACTTACGAAAGGCTAAGTCAATTGTGATTCCACGTTGTCGTTCTTCTTTTAGCTTGTCAAAAACAAAAGCGTAAGACCAAGAATCTCTATCGTATTCTTTTGCGAGTTTTTCTAACTCACGAGCCTCTCTATCGGTAACTGCACCAGTTTCGATAAGAAGCGCCCCCATCATGGTAGATTTGCCATGATCGATATGTCCAATGATGACAAGATTTAAATGTGGTTTGTCTGCCATTTTAATCAATTTCCTCTATTAATTATGATCTAATTCTTTTAATTTTAAATTTCTAAATTAAATTAATTTTCATTAGATGTTATTTTTTAATGTTGTTGAGCTTATATTTTTTTCTATATTCTATTAAATTTAAGGTCTTTTTCATCTCATAATTTAATTCTTATACAAATACCAAACTCAAATAAGTTTTTTTTAATATTATTTTTAATTTCCAAGTGAATAAGATAATAAAAATAAAAAACTATAGATCGTTAAATAAGGTAATCAAAAAAAAAAATAAGGATAAACAATAGTTAATTAATATTATGGTAAAAAGTAGAGCAAAATTTCCAAAGGATGGGGAGTTTGTCATAGCAAAGGTTACTGAAGTTCAACATCAATATGTCTACGTTGATCTGATTGACTATGAAGGCTTACGTTCTGAGGAAACAGCAAGAGGAATGATACATATATCAGAGATAAGCTCTAGGTGGATTAAGAATATAAGAAATTTTGTTCGAATTGGCCAGAGAATAGTATTACGTGTATTGCGCGTTGATCCAGAAAAGGGTCATGTCGATATGTCATTAAGGAGAGTAAATTCAGCTCAGAAAGAGATTAGGCTAAAAGAATGGAAATATGCAGTGAAATATGAGAATTTATTGCAATTCCTTACAGAAACTGAAGGAGTTAACATGAATCTTGATGAGGCTTATGAATTAATTGGATTTCCTGTCTTAGAGTATTTTGATACTTATCAGGAGGCTATAGAGAATCTGAAGGAACATGGAAAAGAAGTTTTGAGCAATTTAGAAGGAGTTACGGATGAAATAGTAACTGTGTTATTAAAAATAGTAGATGAGAATGTAGAAATTTCAACAGTAAGTATATCTGGGAAAGTTAAGCTATCATTTAATTCAGAAAATGGAATAGAGCAAATTAAAGAATCATTAATTGAAGCCTCAAAAGTCATTGACTCAGAGTTAACTCGCAGTATTACGATTAATTATTTAGCTGCACCATTTTACCGATTAGAAGTTATAACAAAAGACTATTTAGACGCAGAAAATATATTATCTGATGCTTTAGATATTATTGAACAAAAAACAGGTCAGTATAATGGTACATTTGAATTCATAAGAGACTAGATCCTAAATTAATATATTTGACTATCCTATGACAAAATATTTACAGAAGTGTAGTAGCTGTAAGAAATACGGTTTAGCAAACCCTAATTCAAAGTGTCGTTATTGTAAGGGTCAGTTGGTAAATCCAAGACCTCCAAGATTTTCTTTAATAGATAAATATGGTAAATATCGATTACAGTATTTTAAAGAAGAATTTGAAAAGAAATTTAACTGATTATTAAGGGATTTCTATTTTTTCTGCAAATTTTTCTAATACAAGGATAACAGCATTTTGAGAGGGAATATAAGCAATGTCCTCCTCTTCGAATGGCCCATAATTAATAAGATCAATTCCTACTAATGGTGGTGTTTTCTTTATAAATCTTAATATGGTAAAATCTACTTGTTCTGTCTTTTGTTCATTGACTATTTCAGATATAATAGATTCTTTTTCTTTTAAGGATAATTCTGATTGTGCAATTTCTGGTTCTATTTCAACTTTAGATTCAATGATTTCTTCAGTTTTTAATTTTTCTCCTCCTTCAAAAATCGAAATAGCTTTTACTTTTTTATATCCTTTAATTGAACTTACTAAATTTTGGTAAAGTAATTTTTCAGCTTCAATAACATTACCAATATTAATTTCTTTAAGAGCAAGAGCGGTGTTGATAATTTTAAGCTCTCTCACCCTTAAAAGATCTTCGTATAAATAGTTAATATTTTTTTTATAAGATTCAAATACTTGGAATTTAATGTTATCAGTTTTATTTTCTTGAAGATTATCAATAGAATTTAAAAGTTGATTATATTTATCAAAAAGTTTCTGATTTAATTTAGTTAAATCTACTTGTTGGAATTCATTAAGCCAATGCTGATAAAGATTCTCATAATCTCTTTTTAAATCCATTAATATCGAAACTTTTCACTTTAATATACTAAACTAGTGTTCATGTAAATAAATTTTTAACTTATATGGTTTTTACTACTTCTTTGCATAAAAGGAATATAGCAATATGATGAGGGACTTCGATTATTTCACCTTTATTATAAGGCCCATAAGTTTTCCCTTTGATTTTTGTGGCAGGTACTTGTGCCTCTAATACTTCCAATTTCTGAGTAGTTTGCACCTTGCTTTCAAAAACAATTGGATCTAGTTTTTCCTTGACCTCATCTAAAGGATTAAAATCATCAAGCTCATCAGGATTTAGTTCTTGGACTTTAAACCCAGTCTTTCCATGTAAAGATCCGGGATATCTTATTAGTCTATGGATATCAATTGTTACTGGAGTATCAATCTCAACTCCAATTTCATGAATTATCCCTGTGAAAAACTTTCTCCAATTAGCCATTCCAAAACCCTCAATTGAGGGTAATATAAAGTATTTATTACTAGCAATCTTATCAATAAAATCTTGTTTAGAATTTAGAAAGCTCTTAATGTAATTTTCGCTAAAATCGAATTTTTCTTTTTCAGATAACAATTCTTGAACTTCTAAATTAGGTTTTTTTAGTATTTCATAAGTTTTTCTAATAATCTTTTTTGCCCACCC
>JAHLWJ010000544.1 GCA_019057975.1 Promethearchaeota archaeon
CAAAATTTGAATTTCTCTTATCTATTTTTTAACTAATACATATATTCATATTTTTTAGCTTTTTCCTTAGGAGATTAATATTGAGACATAAGATATTTATACCTAAAATATAAGTCGGCCTATTTAAAAAACATAGAGAAAAAAGCTCAAAGCAGCATTTTTCAAATTTCGATAAAATAATATAGCGCTACATGTATGCTTATTAGTAGAGAGAGATAAACATAAAAATTAATGTATATATAATTTTTCCAGTATGTATATTTTTCATTACAATTTAGAGAGAACACTCAATTTGGTACATAGTTCGTTGGTCTATTATTATTAGTATACTCTTAAAATATACTGAATTTATAAAAATGTTAAATCTTATTTTTATATAAACAAAGATATAATATCATTTTATGGAAGATAAATCAGATAAATCTAAGCATTGGTTTCAGTTAGGATTTGAATATTATAAAGATGGAAAATTTAATGACGCGATTGAATGTTTCAAACATTCCTTAGATTTTGATCCAAATCATATTTATTCTTTAAAGCTTCTTGGAGAAATATACTATGAGTTAAATTATTTTCAGAAGGCTATAGATATTTTTAAAATTGCTACAAAAGTGGATCCAAAAGATTCATTTAATTGGTATGAACTAGCACTATTTTACTATAAAAATGATAATTTGGATGAAGCAATTAAAGCTTGTCATATTTCACTGGAACTTTTTCCTCATTCGGATATATGGAATTTTCTTGGTGAACTTTACGTTGATAAAGCATTAAAATCTGATAAGGCTGATATAGCAACCGAACTAATGGATAATGCTATTGAGTCTTTTGAAATTGCATTGGATTATGAAAATGAAAATGTGGATTATCTATTTAATCTTGCTCAAGCATTCTATTTTATTGGAGATAATTTGAAGGCTAAAGATGTGTTTAGAATGGTAACAGAAAAAAATCCAGAGATTTATGAAGTGTGGGTGTATCTTGGTAATATTTACAATACTGAGGAAGCATATGAAAAAGCAATGACATCGTTCCAAAATGCCATTAGTTTAGATGACAGTGATGATACTGTCTGGAGAAGTTTAGGGAATTCCTGTCGTTATATGGGACAGTATGATAAAGCTGTAAAGTTTTATAAGAGATCTATTAAATTAAATAAAGAAAATGTAGCTACGTGGTATCAACTTGGAATGATATATAATCTTAAAGGTGATTATTATGGTGCAATCAAGGCATTATCTCAATCTATAAATATTCAGCCTGGATTTCTAAGTTCTTGGTATAATATTGCGAAAATATATTTAAAGATCAAAAATTATAAAGTTGCTCTTGATATTTGTCATAGTGTTTTAGGTGTTAATCCAGAATTAAAAAATTTTATAAAGTTAAAAAAGGCTATTCTCAAATTTAGGGATAAGGATAAAGAATACCTTCTTTATAAAAGAGTAAAAGAAATTAAAGAAAGATTTTTAAGATTAGAGCAAGTTAATGAGAATCTAACAAATGTAGATTTAATGCAACAATACCAAACAGCATTAGAAAAAGAAAACTATTCCAAAAAAATAAGAAGTTTAACACCAAAAAGTAAAAAATTTTTTAATGAAACTAAGAAAAATCAAGCAAGAATTTATCTTGATAATTTTGAAAATAATGTAAGAAGTTTCATTAAAAACCAACTAAAAAATGGCTATGGAAACAATTGGTGGGAGCTTGGGATTCCTGAGCCAATTAAGTCAAAAGTTCAAAATATGATTTTAAATAAAAAAAAGCTTGAGCCAAGAAGGAGTTATAAAAATATCTCTTTTCTAAGTTTTAACGATTATTATCTCATAATATCATATAAAAAAAATTGGAATAAGATCTTTTCAGTGGCTTTTTATCATAAAAAGTATATGGTTCAAACTTATTTTGAAAAAATTACGAGTATAAGAAATGACTTGTCGCATGGGCGCTATTTTGAAGAAGATGTTATTAAATTGAAGATATCTATTGAGGAAATATTAAAATTTATTTCAAATCAATTCTAATTTTTTATAATTCTCCTTTAAAAACTATTATTTATGCCAATTTTCATATATTGGTAAAAAACTATAACCCTATGTATATACCTATTAGTATAAAGATAAGTATATAATGTTTAATTTGAATATATGTATATTTCATTTCAGTATTGCTGTTTTTCATTTTAATTTAGAGAGAATGCCGAATTTGGGATTTTATGATTGAATTCTAATAAGAATTTTGAAAGAATTACTTACCAGATTTTTTTAAAAAATATATAATAAAAAATAACAAGGATTAGATTAAATAACTTCAGAAATATATAAATTAAAATCTGCTTCTCCAATTTTTAATTGTATTTTTGGTTCTTTGATATCCTTCGAGATTTTTTGCAAATGTATATCAAAGAATCTATAACTTTCTTGATAAATTGGATAAAATGCAAATATCATAAACTTACTACCCTCAGCTTTTTTTAATCGGTTTATATCTTCTATAATACTATTAATCCCCTTTGTAATAGCTTTAGCATGAAGTTCTTTTTTGCGATAATTAGTAGGGCGCATTTTCACTTCAATCCAATATTCATTCCCATCCTGTAAGCTAAACCATATATCGCACTTTATAGCATCATTATAATTATATGGCATCTCCGGCATATAATCTTTAACTTCTGGCATATTTGAGATAATATTCAATATTTCTAATTGTAACATCTTTTCATTTGCAAAACGTTTTTCAATAAGATATGAAATGTGTTCCTTGATTCTATTACTATTAAGTCTTTTATCTAATTCTGGAATTATTTTTGAAATTATGTCAACCATAATTTAAGACTTATTTTGTATGGTTTTTATTTAATATATATAGTATGAATAATGATATTTATACAGCAATTATTATTAAATTAAATTCGGGAATAAAAATAGTTATGCTCTTTTATTGAATCTATCTTCTAAGTGAAGGCATAACTCTTAGCCGTAATCTTACTATGAACGCCCCTAATGTATAAAAAAACAGTTGTATAATGCTTAAAAACAAAAATATAATTATATGCGTTAAGGACTCTTTTTCCCGCAAATATATACGCAGATTATAGGTCATTTGTTTAGTAATATTCTTTATGGAGAATCTTCGGGCAACGATATTTTGCTCCCATAATTCAGAGAGCTCATACTGTTGAATTTCATTGACTAAATATGACTTAGTCAGGTGAATCCCTCCTTAGATTATGAATTGCTAAATGTGTTCCTTTTCCATATCTTAACCATGTTTGACAAAAATCAATAAAATTCGGTGAAAAATCATGATACACTATAGCGTCTTGAACTTTATCGAAGAAAAAGC
>JAHLWJ010000545.1 GCA_019057975.1 Promethearchaeota archaeon
AATAAAGACTACAAGTTAGAATTTCTACTAAAATGATGGATTTAATTCGATATTAGGTTTTATTTAGGCAAAACATTAAAAAATAGAAAATTTTGAAATTTTCACGTTTAAAACGCAACTTATCAATCTAATGTGATTTCAAAAAACAATAGAAAAAAAAAGATAAAACTTATAAGTTTACAAAATCAAAAACATATTTAACAACACATCTAATAAAAATTTTTAAAAAAAAACATAAAATATTACGTGATTTTAATATGGAAATGGAAAAGAAAAATTTAGCCATAATTGTTTTAGCTATTGCTCTTGCTGCTTCAGGAGTTGGTAATATTCTTTTGGGGGTAATGGTTGGTTGGATTGAATTAGAACCTTCACGAGAAAAAATAGTAATTTATGGATACGCATCAAATCCAGCGGCTCTTGATCCTGTTGATACATGGGATGTACCTTCCCATATTATACAACATCAAAGTACACAATCTCTTGTTGAATACAACCTATCAACTCATCCTGATTATGACATAATGAATGTGCTTTGTGTGAACTATACTTGGGTAAATGATACTAGAATCACCTTTAATTTAAGAACTGGGGTACTATTCCATGATAGTACTGAAACTGTTCCCAATGTAATGACTGCCGAAGATGTAAAATGGAATTTTGAAAGAGTTGTATATTTTTCTAACGCGACAGGGACTCTTGTAGCTAATGATACATCTTGGACAGGATTTTGTAGCTCATTATTCTTTCATACTGATGGCACTCCCATCTTTAAAAGTTTTGAAGCAAATGATGCTGTAGATCCCTACGTTTTCACAATAAACTTAAATAAACCTTTTGGAGCTTTATTAGATTTACTCTGCTTTGGTGCAACTAATATTATGTCACCTGAGTCTACTCCTAAATATGAATATTTAGATTTGGCTACTGGTGATATAGTTGGAACTGGTCCTTATGATTATCTACACTTTTGGAGAGATCTGGAAGTAAGATATGATAGATTTGATTCTTACTGGGGCGAATTACCCTTTTTTGAAGTGGCAGTACTTAGAATCATTGAACACGATACAGGTAGAATGACTGCAGCTTTAGCCGGACAATTTGATTATGTTGGAGGCGTCACAAAAATATTTATCGATACTTTCAAAGATGATCCAGACTTTCATGTAGAAGATGTTGGTGAAGATCTCTGTTACTTCTATTTAGAAATTTACTCTGGCCCAAGAGATACTGGGGGTAATATGATCGTTCCAGGTGATCATCAATACCAGAAAAATCCTGCCTACTTAAGACGAGCTCTTGCATTAGCAATTAACTATACATATATTTATGAAGAAATTCAAGCTGGATATGCTGTTGAAGGAACTACCGCAGTTCCTCGGGCTATGCCTGGACATAATGCATCAGTTGTACAAGCCAGTGACTCTAGCTTCACATATATCGCAAATCTCGTAAAAGCAAAAGAACTTCTGATAGCTAACGCTGCTGATATACTTGCACGTGGCGGTATCGATATTTCTGGATTTAACCCCCTTACTGATGATGATTGGTTACCTGTAAATATCCTTGGAAGAAATCTTAAAATGAACAGACATTTTGGAAGCACTACCAGCCTGCGGATGAATCAATTAATGACTGACAACTATGATAGGATTGGAATACAAATGGACGAAACTATAAGAGAGTGGGGTGATTATTTAGACGTAGGTGAAAACACTCCTTGGATTATGGATATTGGATATATAGGATGGTGTCCAGATTATTTAAATCCATTCAATATGATTGATCCATTATTCAATTTAGCTTCTGGCTCATGCTTTTCACGGATTAACGATACTAGTACTGGTGGATTAACTGAATTGATGAATGCGGCCGCAGCTGAAACTGATTATCCAACACAATTAAACTATTACATGAAGATCCAATCATTAATTTATGACATAAACATCGCATTAAATCCATCAAGCCACACTCATATCTCAGGTTGGGTGTACTTAGTACAACAAACCCATAAAACTGAATTAAAGGGAGTCCAATACAACGTTATGACAATGGTTGAGATATCTCATTGGTACTGGTAATAAAAATAAATGGCTATAAAAGCAAATATATTTAAATGTCATAATAAAATTTTAATTAATCTTTTTTTTTTTAATGTCAAACCCCACTCACTCGACAAAATAGATTAGGACCTCTCTAGTTGAGTCAAATTAATTTTGAATTGGGTAAAGTTTCCCGTGTCTTTTTCTCTAATTCTCCACGTTCGTCTTATTGTTGCGTATCGTGCGTTAAATTCTTTCCTGTGGGCTTCAATAAGTGGGGGTTTCACACGCTAACAGCACGCTTGTAACTTTTTTTTTTTAAAATCGATATCTAATAACTGGACATGCAGTCCTCCGTGGTTCAGAAACGCTTGTGCAACGTTTTCACGGCTCAATAGGGCTTTAAAATGGTGCTTACTGCGGTGAAACAGCTGCTCTTTGGCGTTATTGGTAAACTCTAATTCCTCGACATCGTATGCTCAAAAAGCCTATTTATTTTTGTCGAGTGAGTGTTGTTAGACATTAAAGATTTTTTTTTAATTTAATATACTAATTTAAGCGTCTAGTATATACCTTTTTGTTAATAATACAAGATTTAAAAATGATATTTTGAAATACAAAAATTCTAATTAATAAGTTTTTGATCACTTGAACAGCTAAAAAATTCTTTAATATCTACTAAAATTTCCTAAATCTTAGAATAATTTATCATTATAAACAAATATTTCTTTTTGAATTTATTATAGAAAGATTGAGTGATTCCAGCTAAGTAAGGGCAGATTAAGAGCCATATCACTCTAAAATTACGAATTATTGGGACAATTTGAAAGTTATCGTTTTAAATAATATTAACTAAAGCCCCCAAAACCTAGTGTCTATTAATAATTTTTGCCATTATTAAAATATGAAGTATTAAAATATTGATTGTACTTGTCAAGATAACTTAATGATTTCTCAAACGGATCAAATATTTAATAAAGGATCAAGTATAAATCATTTATAATTTCAATTTACATAATAATGTAAAGATTTACTTACAAATTAGCTGGGGAGTAAACTATGAAATTTTCGAAAATTATACTCGGTCGGCAAGGAAATTTTATTTTAGGGATATTATTGATTTATTTTGTATTTTTTGGATACATATGTAATTCTTATCCGAGATACTTTGATGTTTCAGTAAGAGAAACACTTCAATCATCGGTTGGGCAAAGTTTAATCTTTTTATATCAAGTATTATTTAATCCAAGTACATTCTTGTCATTTATAATTCTTTTTGCTATTATGTTTGTTTTGGCACTTA
>JAHLWJ010000546.1 GCA_019057975.1 Promethearchaeota archaeon
GAATTTGCTTTAAAGAGATAATAGAAAAATTCTTTAAATTGAAATTCTCAATAAGAGCTTTTTTTGTCCAATTCTTAGTTGTGAATCCGTAAATTAGAGATTCAGTATCTTTTAATTGCGGAAAGGCGAAAAAACTCAATTTTTTATTTTCAATTAAAATGAAATTGTTATACTCATCCTTAAGCTTTTTGAAATTAGTCATTTCCCCCATCAAGTAATAACATGATTTCTTAAAAAATGTGTTTGCAAATTATGTATAAATTTTTATCTATCACTTTATTTAAGGTTTTAAATTTAATCAATGACCTCTAAGAGGTGACATAAACCCTCCAAGGGTTCTTTCTCTTAAAGAAATCATGTGCTTGCATTCTTTAGTATGAACTTCTTTATCTGCTATAAATTTTCCAATTCTGCTTGCTTCTGAATATATCCTTTTCAATAAAGTTTTTCCTGCTTTCTCAAAAAGATATATTTTAACTATTGGTTCTGTCTTTTCTGTAAAATCCCAAACTCCCATCACTCTTCCATCAAACAAAATTGTTGTTGTCGCATTGCCAGAGTGGTCAAAGACATAATAATAATATTCAGGATCAATATATCTTTCTCTTTCTTTATAACCCATAATGTATGGATCTTGAACTGGTAAAAAATTTACCGTTTTCTTTTGATTAAGATTAATTTCCTTTAGGTTTTTCTCATCTGTTTTTAGTAATATAAAATTACCTTTCAAATTAGAAACATTAATAATTAATGTTTGTTTCTCTAACTCTTTTAAGGATTGTTTAATTATTGTCTTTCCTAGTCCTGTCCACCAGGAAATATCATTTACAGTTACTGGTCCAAATGCTTTTATATACTGATATACTAATATTTTTATTGCTTTTTTCTCGCTAACTTCATTTAGGTCAATGCCTGGAAAATACTTTTTAAAAGAAAAATATGTATGTATGTTGCTTTTCCAACCCTTTCTTGAAACTCCTCTAATTAATAATTCCTGGTCACACATTAAATTTATAATAGGAGAGGCATTAATCTTTATCTTTAAAGCATTTTTAATCTCAGTTGTGGTCATGCCTTTATCATCTAATATATTTAGAATTAATTTAGAATATTTTTTGTATTCTTTTTGTGTAATTCCTAAATATTGTACATAACATTCAAAATTAAGTTCTACAAATTTTATTGTTGCATTATATGCTATAGGTATCATTTCTTTTGTTATAATATGGATTGTTTTTCGCATACAGCGTATCTTTCCAAGCCTTCTTCTTATATGAATTTCCTCCTCTAAATCTTCTTTTATGAAATTATTTGTCCTTGCAAATAGTGATAGATAGGGAGTTGTAGATCCAGTTGCATGAAGACCAGATATATCATTTACTATTCTAATGAGGTCATCTGTTTTTGTTTTTTCTGATAAATGATGTTTATTTAAAACAAAATGATTTGCTTTTTCTATACTGACTTCACTCATATTACTTATTCAAGTATTTATTATTAAATATTGATAATTATTGTTTAAAATTTAAAATGTTAAGTCTTTTTAGTGCTTTCAATGCAATTAATGTTATCCACTTACTTGGTTCACCTACCTTTTCTATATTAGCTTGCATTCTTCCAATAGGAGAGCTTTCAAGAAGCCACTTTCCGTCTCTACGCTGTTTTCTTAATAGAATCTGTGCTGCATCTTTTAAACGATTATTTTCACCATAACCCAATTTAGTTAAAACATCTAATCCTCTTAAAATATGATATCTGTAAAACCATGGAAAACCAAATTTTAACCATCCTCTATGTATTATTTTGTAGTTGTGGTGGTCTGCTTTAAAAAGATGGTGAATGAGAAGAAATTCTGCTCCTCTTTCTATTGTCTCTTTCATCTCTTTTATTAAATTTTTCTTAGGGACCTCACTAAAGCCCTCCATTGCACCAATTGTTCCATAAAAGCATCCGTGTTTATCTTTAATATGTGCTTTCCAGTAGGGACAAAGCCATCCGCCATCTTTATTTTGAATCTTTACTAACCAATTTAATGCCTTATTTACTCTATAGTCATTTTTATATCCTAATCTAATTAGTGCAGCTACCATATTTCCAGTGAGACAGGAAAGTTGTTGTTCAAAAACATAGGAAGATATCCACTCATTGCGTGAGGGTATTTTCTTTCCTCTTTCTACAGCACTATTATACTTTCTTAGTGCTAACTTTTCTGTTTCAGAAGTAAAACCTCCCTCATCAAGTTGAAATTTAAAAATGTGTTCACAGGCATTTTTTACTCTCTTATTGTTTATATCTATCCCCAGCTGACCCAAAATCATTATTTGCCAATAAGATGATTTATACTTTGGAAAATAAGGATTCTCTGGATCCTCCCAATATCCTTCAGGATTTTGTTTGGATAATATCCTTGTTATCAATTTTGAAGATGAAATAGCAGCTTTAGCAACAACTAAAACTGGATTATTATCCCTTTTATCCAATAAATCTCTGAGAGTAAAATAACGAATTGAAGGATTATCATATTCTAATAACCAATTGATAATCTCGTTATCAGAATTTATTTTCCTCATTATCCTTTAATCTTCATTACCAAACTAACTTTTTACTTTAATCTATTATAAAAAATAACATTAATTTATTTTCTCTATTCTTTGTTTAACTTCAATTAATTAATATTTTTTTACTTCATATTATCAAAAAAATGCCAATTTAGGAGAGGATAAATGACTAAAGATAAGCTCATATGAAAATCTAAAAAATAGATTGCTTCACAAATATAGACTTTATCTTAAAGGTATAATTTTGGTTTCCAATCATATTCAATTATTTGAGCAGTTTTAATAGCCTGTTCTTCACCTAAAAGTTTAGCTATCACATATAAAGACATATCAATTCCTGCAGATACTCCAGCTGATAAAATAAATTTACCATTGTCAACAAATCTTTTACCTCTTTGGATAGTAGTGTTAGGAGCTATCCCTCTTAATAGATCTATTGCTTCATGATGAGTTGTTGCTGTCAAGCCTTCGAGTAAACCAGCTTTCGCCAGAAGTAAGGCTCCGGTACAAACAGATAAAACTAATTCTGCCTTTTGTGAACATTTTTTTATTTGTAAAATTTTTTATACTTTTTCAGCCAACCTTTCCTGAATTTTTTCACTCGTTAATTCACGAATTGCATCAGATGCAATCCAGCGAGCAGTTTTTGAATCCATTTGTTGAATCTCTCTTGCAACCTTTATAGCAACTTTGTTTAGGTTAGTATTCCTTTTGCCTATGTTCCTAAGAGCCCAATTGACAGCTTTCTTAACAAAGTTTCGCTCATCAGTTGCCCCACTCT